>CAKRNI010000236.1 GCA_934370915.1 uncultured Lachnospiraceae bacterium | reverse complement strand
GCAGGTCTATTTCTGCCTCATAGATGTATCAATCTCCAGAATTCGATCTTTCAGCCCCGAATACCGTTTCTGCTCCACCTCATTATCCACCATCGCCTGGAACACCTCCGGGATTCCCACGAGGCAGACACAGGATTTCGCCCTGGTGACCGCCGTGTAGATCAGGTTTCTCGTCATCAGCATCCGCGGTCCCGAATGGACCGGGATCACCACTGCCGGATATTCGCTTCCCTGGGATTTGTGGATCGTGATCGCGTAGGCAAGCTCCAGCTCCTCTAACTGCTTAAAGCTGTACTCCACCATCCGGCGCTCATCAAACTCCACCTCCATCGTCTCCGCGAAGCTGTTGATGGAGCGGATGATCCCCGTATCCCCGTTGAAAACGCCTTCGCCCTTATCCACCGGGATTCCGTAACGGTTGCGGACCTCCCACTCGATCTGGTAATTGTTCTTGATCTGCATAACCTTGTCGCCCACACGGAAGATCGTCCCTCCGGACTCTTTCTCCTGCTTATTCGGCGCAGGCGGGTTGAACTTCTCCTGAAGCTGCTTATTTAATGCCTCGACTCCGAGAGCGCCTTTCCGCATCGGCGTCATGATCTGGATATCCGACATTTCGGCATGGACATAGTTCGGAAGCTTGTCCTGCACGAGAACCATCATGTCCTTCACGATATCCGCCGGATAATCGCGGCGGATAAACAGAAAGTCACGGCTCTTCTTATTTAAAGGAACTGTTTCCCCGTCGTTGATCTTATGGGCATTGACGATAATGTCACTCTGGGCCGCCTGACGGAAGATCTTTGTGAGTTTCACCACAGGGAACGCCTCTGACGCGATCATGTCCCGGAGAACATTTCCCGGTCCCACACTCGGAAGCTGGTTTACATCGCCCACAAGGATCAGTCTCGTTCCCACATTCACCGCCTTTAAGAGCGAGTGGATCAGGCTGATATCCACCATGGACATCTCATCGATGATGATCACATCCGCGTCCAGAGGATTTTCCTCATTCCGCTCAAAGTGCATGCCCTCCAGCCGGTTCTCGCCGGAATTGCCGTTGTTTTTCGGATCAGCCATCGGTGCGCCCGTAAGCTCCAGAAGTCTGTGGATCGTCTTCGCTTCGTATCCCGTCGCCTCCGTCATGCGCTTCGCCGCACGGCCCGTCGGAGCAGCCAGAAGGATATCCATGTCTTCCTGCTCGAAATAATGGATGATCGTGTTGATGGTTGTCGTCTTACCGGTTCCAGGACCTCCGGTGATGATAAGGAGGCCATTGCTCACCGCCTCCAGAACTGCCTGCTCCTGAAGCTCGTCCAGCTCGATCTTCTCCGCCTCCGTGATCTTCTGGAGCCGTTTTTTCACGTCGTCCTCATCAATCTTCGAATGGAGATTCAGATCATGCAGCATTCTCGCCGTATTGAGTTCCATATAATAGAACTGCGCCGGGTAAACGATCCGTTTCCCATCCTTTTCCTTCACCACCAACTTCTTCTCCATCTGGAGATCCACCAGATGCTTTTCCATGTGCTCCGGTTCTACATTCAGGAGCGCCGACGCATTGGCAAACAGCTCCTCCTCCGGTAAATATGTATGACCGTTTCCCGTCGCCTGAAGCAGGGCATAAAAAAGGCCGCTGCGAATCCGGTAATCGGAGTCGGTAAAGATCCCGACCTTTGCCGCGATCTCATCCGCGATCTTAAATCCCACACCCTGGATATCGTCCGCCAGCTGATACGGATTTTCCTGGATCACCGAGTACATTCCCGGACCGTAGTGCTGGTAGATCTTCACCGCAAGGTTCATGGAGATCCCGTACTGCTGCAGGAACACCATGGCCTGGCGCATATCTCTTTTTTCCTCCACCTGGCTGCTGATCTCCATCGCCATGCGCTCGCTGACGCCCTTGACCTCGGCGAGGCGCTCCGGCTCCTCCTCCATGATCCGGAAGGTGTCCGCCTTGAACTTCTTTACGATCCTTTTAGCTAAAGCAGCTCCGATGCCTTTGATAGCACCGGAGCCGAGATACCGTTCAATTGCCAGTGTGTCCTCGGGAGCTTTTATCTCATAGCTCTCCACCGCAAGCTGCTCGCCGTAGATGGAGTGCTCCACCATCCGGCCCGTCGCCTCGATCCGTTCTCCCTCACTGATGTAGGGAAATGTGCCGACGAGGATATATTCTTCTCCCCCGTCCGCCACGCTTAAGACCGAGTAACCGTTATCCTCATTGCGGTATTTGATTCTTTCCACATAGCCTGTTACAGTTGCCATTTTTTATTTTTCTGCGCCTTTTCCGCCGTGTGCGAACTCGATAAACTTACCGGTTCCGATCGCAACCGCTGTAAGCGGCTCCTCCGCGATCATTGTCGTGATTCCGGTCTTCTCCTCGATCAGGGCATCAAGTCCGGAGATCAGGGATCCGCCGCCGGTAAGAACGATTCCACGGTCGAAGATATCGGCCGCGAGCTCCGGTGGGGTGCGCTCCAATACATTGTGTACAGCGTCTACGATCTGCATCGCCGGCTCTCTTAACGCCTCAAGTGTCTCGTCAGATGTGACAACGATGGTCTTCGGAAGACCTGTCACAAGGTTTCTTCCGCGGACTTCCATCGTCACAAGCTCCGGACGGCGGTAAGCCGCACCGATGTTGATCTTGATCTCCTCGGCGGTTCTCTCACCGATCAAGAGGTTATGTTTCTTTCTCATATAGCGGACGAGAGCTTCATCGAAGTCGTCTCCGGCAGTCTTGATAGACGTGCTTACTACGGTTCCTCCAAGGGAGATCACCGCGATATCCGCAGTACCGCCTCCGATATCTACGATCATGTTTCCGCATGCCTTGGAGATATCGATTCCGGCACCGATGGCTGCCGCAACCGGCTCCTCGATGATGCAGACCTCGCGGGCGCCTGCCTGGTAAGTTGCGTCCTCAACGGCCTTTCTCTCAACCTCTGTCGCTCCGCTCGGAATGCAGACTGCGATACGCGGTTTTCTTAAGGTTCTCTTTCCGACCGCCTTGTTGATGAAATATTTTAACATTTTTTCGGTTACGGTGTAATCGGAAATTACACCTTTACGGAGCGGTCTTACCGCAACGATATTACCCGGAGTACGTCCGATCATCAGACGCGCCTCCTCACCGAAGGTAATTACTTTATTCGTCTCTCTGTCCAGTGCTACTACGGACGGCTCCTTTAAAACAACGCCTTTTCCTTTAATATAAACAAGGATGCTGGCGGTACCCAAGTCAATTCCAATGTCATTTGACATCATCATTGTCGTCTTCCTCCTGTCTTTCTAACTGAATATCTCCTGAATCTATTTCCGCATCCCGTCGTCCGGGACGCGCCTCGCTTCTCTCTATTTCCTGTATATTTAAGAAAACCCTGTTGTTTTCCCTGCTGCTTTGCAAACAGGTATCCCGACCAGATACCTCCGTCAGTCTCAACAGGACGCGAAATATCAGTTTTTATTATATACGAAAGACCTTTGTTTTTAAAGGGGTTTTTGAAATTTTTATTCTACTGCACCCAGACGCCATTTTTATCAACATAATACTGTCCGCCGATCATCTGGCTCGTGAGCATCGCGCCGTCAGCTCCGCAGTAGTACCACGCGCCGTTCGTCTGTACCCACTGGCTCTTGACCATCGCGCCGGACACTCCGCAGTAATACCATCGGTTGTTGTTCATTACCCACTGGTTCTCTGTCATATATCCGGACTGGTTGAAATAATACCATACATTGTTGATCAGCTTCCAGTTCGCCACCGGGTAAGTCTTATCCGGGTTGCACCACCACCAGCCGTTGC
>CAKRNI010000235.1 GCA_934370915.1 uncultured Lachnospiraceae bacterium | reverse complement strand
ACCCCACCATCTGCACTAATATTCCTCCAAGCGTCAGCATCAGCGCTCCGCAGGATCTTGTAACGATCTGTGCAAACGGCAGAAGCTCCATTCTATGCGCACTGCTCAAAACAGCCACATTGCCGGAACCGCCCATATTTGTTGTACACATCCCCGCTGCGATGGCTGATTCCAGCGGGAAAAAGCCAACCAGCTTTCCAAGAACTGACGCCGTAAGCGTGATGATCCCCACGATGAGTACCACCGTGATCAGATATAACGGTGTCAGAGTCTTTAAAATTGTATTCAGATCGATCAGGGTAAAACCGATCCCCGCAAGTGCCGCCGCCGTCCAGCTCTTAATGGCAAACTGCCCCCACTCTCTCGCCGCATCCTCCAGTTCTTCGGACATGATGCCTGTTCCCTTCACAAGCACGACCGCAATGATCATCCACGCATACGTCGGGATCACAGGAACAAACCTGTGTAAGATCGCACCAAGCTGATAAAAGGCGAACGCAATGATCATACCGGTGCATAAGGACGCAAATGTCGGCCTCAATGGCGGTGTCTTTTTCACCGTTTTTCCATCATTCACCAATACACCGTTTCCGGTCGTCTCCGGGTGTTTTTTTCCAAAGTTGTTCAAAAGACCGCCAAAAATAATCGCCACACAGTTTCCAAGCACCGTGGCCGGTGCCATCTTTGTCAGCACATCCGCTGCTTCCACGCCGAGCGCCTGGGAGTACATCGCAGAAAGAGGAACTGTACCTGCGGTCATTCCACCGCTGGTCATAGGCACTCCGATATAGAGGATCCCGCCCCAGAAGCCTTCCCCAAGGATGATTCCCATAATTCCTGAAAGCAGAATTCCCATAGAAAGAGAGATCACCGCCACCGGCAGAAGCTTCACGGTGGCCCTGAGCAGAAGATTCCGGTCGATATTAAAGAGACTGCCGCAGATCAGTGCCGCGATATAAAAGATCAGGAAGCCACTGTCATTGACAAAATAATCGAGCGTCTCAATCGTCTGCTCGGGGATCAGCCCGCCAGCCGTGAGGATCGCAGAACCGAGAATACAGATCACAGATCCTCCGAGATACGTCTTCACCACCGGCACGTTATTTCCAATCGCATTTAAGCCCTCACCGAATACCATCAGCACTAAAAACGCCGGGACCAGACTCTTCGGGACACAGCCCGTAAACATACATGCCGCCGTCAGTGCCAGAATAAGGACATACAATGGCAGCGGAAACCCCGCCACTTTAAAATCCTTCATACTCAACCTCTCTGTCTTCTTTAAAATGTCTTCTTTAAAAATGTCTTCTTTAAAAACTCCGGATCGCGTCGCTTCCGTCATCCACGGTCTTCTCCAGACGCCTGATGATCACGTCATATCCGGCCCTGTCATTCACCTGCACATGTACCCGGTCGCCGACCTTATGCCCCAGAAGTGCCCTTCCGAGCGGGGACTCGGAACTAATCAGTCCCTTTAAGGAATTTCCGCGGATCGTCGTGACGATCTTATAGGTCTCCGTCTCATCGTCATCCTCAAAATACACGTCCACCGTGTTGTAGAGACCGACCTCATCGTCTTTTGACTCATCAGAGACCACCTTCGCCGTCCGGATCATTCTCTCCAGATAGCGGATCCGGCTCTCATTCTTGTTCTTGTCCTTCTTCGCTGCATAATATTCAAAATTTTCGCTTAAGTCACCCTGGGCTCTCGCCTCTTTTACTGCCTCGATCGCCTCTTTCCGGACCACAAGCTTCCGGTATTCGATCTCCTCTTCCATCTTCTTTATATCATTTTTTGTTAACTCATCATACATAGTTCTTCCACTTCTTTCCTGAATTCTTTTATCACTATCTTATCTCATTCCTGCCTTAAATACAAGCCCTGAGGAATCCGGCTTCCTCCAAATATACCGGCAGTCTTATCCGATGCGCATTCTTGGACATTCGTGCTAATATATCAGACTGTTCCCCGGTTTCGGTTGCTTACCCTGTGCGCATCCCTGGCACGTTCGTGCCTTTTGTGTAACTGGGAATTTCCCGGAATTTCCTGTTACACAAAAAGAGCCGGTCCGCAGTAGGACCAGCCCTTTTATATGGGTAAACAAAAACAGGTAAACCTTATTGAATTTTATGCATTTAACCCCACAGATGATTCTGCCAGGCAAATTTGATCACAGTGAGGATCACTACGACTAACATCACCGGTTTGATGATCTTCTCGCCCTTCCTGATCGCCAGATTGACGCCGACGAGGTTTCCTGCAATGGCACAGAGTGCTGCCGGACACGCGATCTCGTAAGCGACATTTCCCGTTTTCACATAGCTTACAAGGGCGATGGCATTCGTAAGTACGATGAGGACCTTACCATTGCCGGACGCACATCTCGCATCATAGTGCATGATCATCGTAAATGCGATGATTGCTACGGTACCGATCCCCGGTCCGAAAAGGCTGTTGTAAAATCCCATGATCACGCCGACGATCAGGGCCTGAACAACCGTTTTTTTTGAGATCTCGCTTCTCATGATCACGTTTCTCGCGTCTGTCTTTCTGAGAACCATGATGAGGGCGATCACCGGGAGTGCCACCGTGATGGCCTTCTGGATGCTCTCCTCCGGAAGGAGAAAGATGATCTTTGTTCCAATCCATGCCCCCGTCATCGCCGTGATGGCTGAGACCAGTGCGATCCTCAGATCGACCATGTTGTTTTTAAAATACTTGATCGCCGAGACCAGATTTCCGAGACCCGCCTGCAGCTTGTTGCAGCCGTAAGCCGAACGGACCGGCAATCCGATCATTAAGTATGTCGGCAGCGCAATCAATCCTCCGCCTCCGCCTATAGAATCAATAATACCCGAAATAAAGAAAATCGGGCAGATGATAAGCAATGTTTTTAAATAACTCATTTTCTTCTCCCTTTTTTGCACAGCCCGCGTTCTTTCATCATCTCCGGGATACTGCCTCCGCTGTACTGCTGTTCGTATTTGCTGTTATTTTGATCCGTCAAAAGCTCTCTTCCCGGCACATAAATTCTTTT
The DNA here is from genome assembly GCA_934370915.1 of uncultured Lachnospiraceae bacterium. GTDB lineage: Bacteria > Bacillota > Clostridia > Lachnospirales > Lachnospiraceae > Pilosibacter. Next base: position 818 of record CAKRNI010000235.1, on the reverse strand, counting down.
ATTCTCTCTCAGGATCATCTTGAATATATCACCTTTCTCTTATATAATCAAATTTATAATATTGATATTTTTCATTAAATATATTTATGTGCAAAAGGAGTCCCCCACATGTTCCAATCCAAAGACTATATCTACGAGATCTACCGCTGCGGCAGCTTTTCCGCCGCTGCAAGAAACCTCTACATTACTCAGCCCGCTATCAGCATCGCAGTAAAAAAAGAAGAGCAGGAGTTAGGCCAGCCCATCTTTGAGCGGTCTTCCTCCCGTCTTCTTTTAACTGACGCCGGCCGCGCCTACATCGATGCCGTGGAAAAGCTCCACCGCATTGAAGATGATCTGAAGGTCTACTGCAACGACCTCTCAAACCTCAAAACAGGGGCTCTGAGGATCGGTGCCTCCAGCTTTTTCCTCTCCAGCATCGTTCTCCCGGTCGTTGCCGAGTACAGCCGCCGCTATCCCGGAATCTCTCTGGATGTTCAGGAAGCGCCATCTCTTGAACTGCAAAAGCGGCTCGCGAATGAGGCGCTCGACATCCTTGTGGATCCGGTGGACCAGCAGGGTGACACCTTCGACTCTGTCATCCTCTTCGAGGACCACTTTCTCCTCGCTGTCCCAGGTGCTCCGAATTTCTTTTCCTCTATGGAAATAGAAAAAGACCTTCTGCCTGCGGCATTCACCGCCGATGAGATCCGCCGCGGTGTTCATTTAGATCCGGCTGCGCCTTCCGTCTCCCTCTCTTCCTTCGCAAAGGCCCCGTTTCTGCTGCTCCGCCCGGAGACTATTGCCTACGAGCGCGCCGTAAGGCTCTGTGCCCAGAA
>CAKRNI010000234.1 GCA_934370915.1 uncultured Lachnospiraceae bacterium | reverse complement strand
CAAAACAGGTTGGTGCAGAAGAACAGAAAGTTGAGAAATTGAATGGAAGATAAAAAAGAATGGAAAACAGGAGAAAAAAGCGACATTGAGATCCGGAACCTCTCCGTTACCTTTCAGGACGGCAGCGCGACGGTGCATGCCATGGAAGGTGTCAACGCATACTTCCCGGCGGGCAGTGTCACCGGTCTTATCGGGGAGAGCGGAAGCGGAAAATCACTTCTCGGCATGTCCATATTAGGACTGTTATCCGGACAGGCGAAGGTGGACGGAACCTGCATGTACAAAGGAATGGACCTGTACCGTCTGCCGGAAAAGGAGATGCAGGAGATCCGCGGAAAAGAGATCGCCCTGATCCCGCAGAATCCCACGGAGTCGTTAAATCCGATCCGGAGAATCGGAAAACAGCTCACGGAGTGCATGAACGTCCATGGAAATAAGGATAAACGGCTTGCGGACACAAGACGGGATGAATTTCTTCGCCGATTTGGGTTTCCAGATCCGGACCGGATCAACCGCTCCTACTCGTTTCAGCTCAGCGGCGGCATGAACCAGCGAGTGATCTCCGCCATGGGACTTATGAACCGGCCAAAGTGGGTCATCGCCGATGAGCCGACGAAAGGTCTGGACGCGATCTTAAGGCGGCAGGTCTATCAGGTGCTGAAGGAAATCTCTGAGACGGACACAGAAGGAATGATCGTGATCACCCACGATATCGCCCTGGCGGGCGTGCTCTGCAACCGGCTGATGGTGCTCTATAAAGGAAGTATCATGGAAGCCGGGGATACGAAGACGATTTTGGAACATCCGGCTCACCCGTACACGAAAGGACTGGTCGCGTCGCTTCCGGCGAAAGGAATGAACCCCATCGGGCGTGCGATGAGAAAGAATGAAGGAAATTCCGGCTGCAGTTTTTATCCCAGATGTCCGTATGCAACGGACGCGTGCAAAAACGGGCCGATCCCGGAAGCGGAACTTCCAGATGGGCGGAAAGTGAGGTGCGTCCGGTATGCTTAAGGTCACTCATATCTGCAAGACATTTACAGGCGGAATCATAAGGAAGACCCGTGTAGAGGCAGTGAAAGACGTATCCTTCACAATCCGGGACGGGGAGACATTCGGAATCGTCGGGAATTCCGGCTGCGGAAAATCCACGATCGCCAATCTGCTGCTATCCCTGATCAAACCGGATTCCGGTACCATCGAGATCGACGGGACGATCCAGATCATCTTCCAGCATCCGGAGACATCCTTAGATCCGGCAAAAAAGATCGGCTACAGTCTGGAAGAGCCGATGCTCATCCATAAAATGTATGACAAAGCTGGGAGAAAGAAACGTATAAAAGAACTTTTGGACCTGGTAGATCTCGGAGAAGAACTTCTGGACCGCTATCCGCACCAGATCAGCGGCGGCGAGGCGCAGCGCATCATGATCGCCAGGGCGCTCTCCCTGGATCCAAAGATCCTGATCCTGGATGAGCCGACGAGTATGCTCGATGTCTCCGTACAGGCACAGGTCATGACACTTTTAAAGGAACTTCAGGAAAAACTGGGCTTAAGTTACCTGTTTATTTCCCACGATCTCGATGTGGTCCGCTGGTTCTGCGACGAGATTGCGGTGATGGAAGAAGGAAAATTCGTGGAGACCGGCCGGACGGAAGATGTCATCGGGAATCCGAAGGCGGAATTTACGAAGAAGCTGGTGGAAAATTTTATTTTGGAATAGAGAATGCGGCGCGGGAGAAGCTTCCTGTGCCGTTTTTGTGTGCAATAGAAAATTATGGGAAAGTCCCTGTTGCACAAAAAGGCACTAACGTGCCAAATTGTAAGAGTGGATTTCTGATCGTTGCCGATTGACATTCAACACGTTAAAGTGGTACGATCTCAACATAAGATTTATGAAAAGATCTCATAACTTATATGGCTGAAACAGGCAATAACCTGTGTATGATAAGTATCTGAAAAAATAGTGGGAGGATAAAACTATGCTGAAATTTGACGCGCAGAAAAATGATTATCCGTCACGAAGAAGTGTGATTTACGGACGAAAAGGCATGGTCTGCACGAGCCAGCCTTTGGCGGCTCAGGCGGGACTTGATATTATAAAGCAGGGCGGAAATGCCATTGACGCGGCGATCGCAACGGCGGCCTGCATGACGGTACTGGAACCGACCTCCAACGGAATTGGGAGTGATGCCTTCGCACTGGTCTGGACGAAAGGAGAGCTTCACGGACTCAACGCCAGCGGAAGAGCGCCGATGGAGATCACGGCAGAGAAGGTAAAAAAGCAGGGATATACGGCAATGCCGAAGCGAGGCTGGATTCCGGTGATGGTTCCCGGCGCACCGTCAGCATGGGCGGAATTATCAGAGAAGTTTGGAAGACTGCCGCTTGAGAAAGTGATGGAACCGGCGATCACATACGCCAGAGAGGGATATCCGGTGAGCCCGGTAATCTCGAAACTCTGGAATAATGCATACAAGGAATTTTCTGATACACTCAAGGACGAATGCTTTAAGCCCTGGTTTGACACGTTCGCCCGGGACGGACATGCCCCGCAGCCGGGGGAGATCTGGAAGTCGGAGGATCATGCGGAAACGTTAGAAAAGATCGCGAAGACCCACGCGAAGGCATTCTACCAGAGAGAACTTGCGGATAAGATTGACGAGTATTCGAGAAAGACCGGCGGTTATCTTCGGAAATCTGATCTGGAGAATTACTGGTGTCAGTGGGTGAAGCCGATCCATGTAAATTACAGGGGATACGATGTCTGCGAGATCCCGCCGAACGGGGACGGGATCATCGCCCTGATGGCGCTTAACATCTTAAATGGATATTCCTTTACGGACAGGAATAGCGTTGATACGGTACATAAGCAGCTGGAGGCGATGAAACTGGCATTTGCGGACGGAAACCGGTATGTCGCGGATCCTGAGTATATGCGTGCGCCGGTGGAGACACTTCTGTCGGATACGTATGCGGCAGAGAGGAGATTGCTGATCGGGGAAGAGGCGAAAGCTCCGGAACCGGGAGATCCGTTCCGCGGCGGAACCATCTATCTCTGCACGGCAGACGGGGAAGGAAATATGGTCTCCTATATTCAGAGCAACTACATGGGATTCGGTTCCGGTATCGTGATCCCGGGAACAGGAATCGCGCTGCAGAACCGTGGGGCGAACTTTACATTGGACGAGACAATGGAAAACTGTCTGGGACCGGGAAAAAAGTCCCTGCATACGATCATTCCGGGATTCCTGATGAAGGATGGAAAAGCGGTAGGTCCATTTGGCGTTATGGGTGGTTTTATGCAGCCACAGGGACATGTACAGGTGATCATGAACACGCTGGATTTCATGATGAATCCGCAGGAGACGTTAGATGCGCCCAGATGGCAGTGGGTAGGCGGAAAGAAGATCCAGGTGGAACGGACATTTCCAGCAGATCTCGTGGAAGAACTGAGGCGCCGTGGACATGAGATGGAAGTTCTTGAGAGTTCTCTGACGTTCGGCCGTGGGCAGATCATCTGGCGAGATGAGAACGGTGTACTCTGCGGAGCGACGGAGCCGCGTGCGGATGGCACGGTGGCGGTGTGGTAGCCCGTGATTCCTGCCCGGACTGAGACACGGCAAACACAGTAAAAAGCAGTTTCCTTTTTGAGGTGATTGTGGTAAACTCGAAGCAGATAAAGAACTATCGGGAAAAGTCACACATGAGCAAGAGTGAAAGAATCTGACCATCAGAAACGTCCGAGAAAATATAAGATATTCGGAAATGTGAGGCATCCGGACAGTTTAGTAACGAAAACGAATTCGCAGGAGGAAGCGCAATGAATTTCAATGAAGCAGCGTTAAAGCTCCATGAGGAACATCATGG
>CAKRNI010000233.1 GCA_934370915.1 uncultured Lachnospiraceae bacterium | reverse complement strand
GCAAACACCGATGACGGAGTTCCGGAGATCTCGGAAGCGGCAGCTAAGATCGCCTCCTCCTTCTCCGATAACATGTGGGTCTTTTTCTCCAACAGCCGTTCCAGCTGTTTTTTATAGTGGGCAAGCTCCGGAGATGCAAGAAATCCTGCCATCTTCTCATCCGGGATGCTTAAGATCTCCGGGTCTGCGAAGGAAGATGCCGCCATTGCCTTCACGGCCAGAGACCGTACTCTCGATACAAGCGCCTGATTTTCGCTGACCGAGGTGTCCTGATCCCGCTTCTGCATTGCGTAAGCAGAAAGCAGGGAAAGCGTCTCGTCCACTGACTCATCATATGTCAGATAGTTCTTCAGGTATTCCGCGGAATTTCCAAGTTTTCCCCGATATGTCCCATATTCCGGGATCCGCTCTTCCACTCCGTCCATGAGCTCCTCGAACTTTTCCGGGGACTCGATCATATCCTCCAGTTTCCAGGTATACGCCTCCTCGATCTCCGAACGTTTCTTCACACTTTCAGCCATGGTCTTCTCTCCTTTTTATCAGATCTTTTCATGATCTAATTTTTACACAATCCCGCGCAAAAATCCATCCCATTTTTACCTTTTTTCGTAAATTATGTTACAGAGACTCCTGATCCGTTCGCAGCGGGTCAGGAGTCTCCGGTTTCTACATGTGGGACGTTCGGTTTGAGTGGTAGGACCAGTGTGACCGAAAATATACCATCCAGGATCAGATCAATCCCGACATGATCGGCGCGATCACAACCGTCATAAGTCCTGCCACCGCGATGGATAAGCTGCTCATGGCACCTTCGACCTCCCCGAGTTCCAGGGCTTTCGCGGTTCCGATCGCATGGGCAGATGTTCCCAGCGCCAGACCCTTCGCGATCGGCTCCTTGATTCCGATGAGCTTGAACCAGCCGTCCGCAACGATATTTCCAAGAATTCCTGTGACGATGATGCTCACGATGGTCATAGTCACGATTCCGCCGGCTTCCTCAGATACGCCCATTCCGATCGCTGTGGTGATGGACTTCGGAAGCAGGGATACATAGTGGACATGTTCCAGCTTAAAGACCATGGACATCACATAGACGCTGACAACACTTCCGATGACACCCGCGGTGATCGCCGTCGCGACAGCCGTCAGATTTTTCTTCAACAATTCCAGCTGCTTATAAAGCGGGATCGCAAGGCATACCGTCGCCGGGGTCAGAAAATAGCTGATATAGGACGCACCCTCATTATAATCCGTGTAAGTGATCCCTGTGGCCTTTAAAAATGCGATTACGAGAATGATCGCCACAAGTAACGGATTTAATACCGGCCAGCCGAATTTCTTCTTTAATTCCATGCCGATCAGGTATGCAAAAAGACTGACAAATACTCCAAAATATAACGGCATCTCTATTTTGCTCCTTTCTTCTGTCTCTTGATGATCCACTCCGCCGTCACGCCGGTGATGGACATAACGATAAATGTGGTCACGAAGGTGATGATCAGCATCGGGAGCATGACTGCCTTCAGCTCTTCGATCTTGTCGATGATGCCGACCGCAGCCGGAATAAACATCACAGGCATCAGATCAAGAAGTAAATTTCCCGTAACTTCCACATCGGAGACCTTAATGATCCCGCTGCACAGACCGCCTAACAGGATAAACAGCCCGTAGACTCCGGCCGGGACCGGAAGCGGAATGAACTTATTTAAGAGTTCTCCGACCATCGTGATACCGAAAATGATCACGATCTCTTTCACGTACTTCATAATGTTCCTCCTCATTTTTTGTCTAAAGATCAGCAATCATTTTAGCACTGCTGATGCGGAACGGCAATAGAAAAAAATAACGGAAAATTTCTTGAATTGAATGTTTTTTCTGTATATACTTATCTTCATGACAAACGCTCCGTTTTTCCGCGTTCTGTCCTGTGGAATCAGGCAGGCTTTTCTGCCCGGCGTTTCTTTTTCAGGAGGATTTTTCATGAAATTACACAAGCTCTCTTCCCTTGATCCCGTTCAGACCAGACAGATCCGGGATATGGTAAATACCTGCACGGCTCATGACGGGACATCGCTCTCTTTCCCCTTTGAGGAGGGCGAGCTGTTTTTATTGATCGAGGAAGACCGCAGGATCCTCTCCTCGATTGCTTTCGTTCCTGTTGAAGAAAAGCTCTACGACTGCTCCGCCTTCACCCATCCTGATTTTCGCGGACAGGGATTTTTTACAGATCTCCTGAATGCGGGAATCGAGGCACTTCCGGAAGATTCAGAACTGCTCTTTTACAGCGACAAAAATGACAGGCTTACGGCAGAGGTATTGGAATCTATCGGTGCGGAACCGGATTCTGAGGAACATATGATGGCTCTGGATCCGGAGGATTTTTTCGCCGCCGTCCACTGTGCGGATCTTTCTAAGGCTTCCGGCATCCCATCTGCCTCACACCTGAATATCCATATGGAGTCCACAGATATTGACGGAACACCGACTCTGTTCTTTCATTCTTCCCATGCATCCGTCAGTTTTTCCGTCTTCCCTTCCCATTATTACCTCTACGGATTTGAGGTGGAAGAGGTCTGCCGCGGCAAGGGATATGGAACAGGATTTTTAAAAGAAGTTCTCTGCCGGTTATGGAAGCTTCCTGTGAACGATCCGCCCTGTCCTCCGCTTTTTTCAGAGCTTTCTTCCGTCAAAGGCACACCTGCCCCGCCTTTGCGTCCGGTTCTTCTTCAGGTCACAGGCGATAACGCTCCGGCTCTCGCCCTGTACAAAAAAACAGGGTTCCGAATCACCGAAACCCTGTGCTGCTATCTCTATTAAACGATCCGGGATCTGATCTCCGGATCCTTTGCGGTCTTACATCGGATCCTTGTCGAACTGGAGCAGCGTATCATTGTTCTCCCGCTCTTCGATCTTCCTGCGGAGACCAAGCATCTTGAGATCCGTCTGGGCGATCACCTCCGCGCATTCCTTTAATTCCTCGCTGATCTCGCTGGCATCCTCCACATCTTTCTTGTACTTCATCTGATGGTCCAGGCTCGCCCAGAAATCCATCGCGATGGTGCGGATCTGGACCTCCACGCGCATATTTTCCTTCCGGTCGGAGAAGAATACCGGAACCTCGATGATCATATGGTAGCTGCGGTATCCATTGACCTTCGGGCAGCGGATATAGTCCTTCACCATAAGAACATTGATATCATCCTGCCGTGCCAGCATCTCAGCCACCGTATAGATATCATCCACAAAGGAGCAGATCACGCGGATTCCCGCCACATCGTAAAGGTTTTCCCGCACCGATTTTACAGAGATCGGGAAACCGCGGCGGTGAAGCTTTTCGATAATACTCTCCGGCTTTTTTACCCTTGATTTTATCATCTGGATCGGGTTTCTCTGATTCCGGATTGCCAGATCATCATTCAATACCTCTAATTTCGTCTTCACTTCCCGGATCGCACATGTGTAACGCATATTCAATTCCCGGAACTGACGTGCCTCATTTAAAAAACTCTCCGGGATCTCGATCGTTCCCGGCGCGTTGACAGCAGACTGATACAGTTCGCCGTTTGGGTTCATGCTGATGTTCATTGGTAACTTCCTGCACTTTCCTGATTTTATTTATGCGACAGATCTTTTCCAGATATCTGCCGCCCTGCTGCGAAAAGCTGCTTTCCTTCCGCCCTGCAAGATTTTCATAATTACTCGTAACTGTTCAGTACCCTCACAGTCACGCGCAAAAATCCATTCCAAATCGGCTGCGCCGATAGGATTTTTGCCTTCCAGCCTAATTTTTCTTACGGTCAGCGCAGTAAATGCGCAGACCTACTGAACAGTTACAATTATTCTATATTATACAGGAAATTCTCACATATGACAATGGGAAAATATAG
>CAKRNI010000232.1 GCA_934370915.1 uncultured Lachnospiraceae bacterium | reverse complement strand
CTTGCGTCGACCGCGATCATTTCTGCATGTATTTTTTTATTCTGCGTATTTTTCTCCGTGATCACCAACATCGAATACATGGTCCGCACTGCGGAGACCACAATGGGAATCACGGTATTTTTTGATGAAAATCTGACAGAGGACGAGATCAGGAATATCGGCGCAGAGATCGAGTCGGAAAAGTCGGAAATGATAAAAGAGATCAAATTTGTCTCCGCTGAAGAGGCATGGGACAGCTTTAAGACAGAGTATTTCGGTGCGGAGGAAGCACTGGCGGAGGGATTTGCGGATGACAATCCGTTAGCAGGTTCTTCTTCCTATGAGATCCGCCTGAATCGTATCGCGGATCAGGATGGAATGGTGGCGTACCTGGAGGGGCTGTCCGGTGTGAGAAAAGTGAATTATTCCAACAGTGCCGCAACGGGACTGGAAAGCTTTAATAAGATTCTTGGACTGCTGTTTGGCGTCCTGATCGCGATGCTGCTCGCGGTTGCGGTGTTCCTGATCAGCAACACGATCTCTGTGGCGGCTGAATTCCGGAAAAATGAAAACAGGATCATGCGCCTGATCGGGGCGACGAACTTTATGATCCGCGCCCCGTTCGTGGTGGAAGGAACGATTCTGGGACTCATCGGAGCGATGATCCCGTTGGGAGTTATGCTTTTTGTATACCGACAGACGGTGGAATACGTGATGAACCGCTTTGAGCTGCTCTCGGGGATTATCCAGTTCCTGCCCCTCGGGACTTTTTATCCGATGATGTCAGCCATCTCCCTCGCGCTTGGCGGTGGTCTTGGATTTTTTGTCAGCTTCTTTACGATCCGCAAAGAACTGCGTGTGTAGGAGGAAGAGGCATATGAGAAGATCAGGGAGATTTCTGGCGGCAGTACTGTCTTTTGCCCTCGTTCTTGCGACACCGCTCTCTGCTCAGGCGACAAAGAGCGGACTAAACGATGCGAAGAGCAAAAAAACAGCGCTGGAGGCAGAGAAAAAGAAGACAGAGCAGGAACTAAAGAGTCTGGAAGGTCTCAAGAATGACACGACAGCCTATGTCAAAAAGCTGGATTCCAGTCTGGAATCCATCGGAAACGAACTATCAAAGCTAAACGATGACATAGATGCGAAGGAAAAGCAGATCGAAACGACAAAAGAGGAGTTATCCGAGGCGAAGAAGACGGAGAAAAGCCAGTATGAAGCCATGAAGCTTCGGATAAAATACATGTATGAGAAGGGAGACAGTACCTATGTGGACCTTCTCATGGAATCGGGATCCCTGTCGGAGCTTTTAAGCAAGGCGGAGTATATCACGAAGATATCTACGTATGACCGGCAGAAACTCGATGAATATGCCGCAACGAAGGAAAAGATCGCGGAAAAGGAAAAGACCCTGGAAGGGGAACATGCCGAACTTCTGACACTTCAGGACGAGACGGAGGCGAAACAGGCATCCGTGGAGAAACTTCTGGCCGCAAAACAGACGGAGCTTCAGAATTATGAGACGAAGATCGCTTCGGCGGAGGGACAGATCTCCGAGTACGCAAAATCCATCGAGGCGCAGGAGAACCAGATCAAATCCATCGAGGCGGAAATGAAGAGAAAGGAAGAGGAAGCACGAAAGAAAGCCGAGGAGGAAAAGAAGAAGGCCGCAGCGGCAAACAAGACAACATCGACGTATAAAACAGTGAGTCTTGGGGACATTAGCTTTACATGGCCTTGTCCTGCCAGCGGGCGGATCACCTCCGGATTCGGCGGACGAAAATCCCCGACGAAGGGCGCGTCCTCGAACCATAAGGGAATCGATATCAGTGCGCCGACGGGAACCTCAATCGTGGCTGCTGCTGCGGGTGAGGTCGTGATCGCGACTTACAGTTCTTCCGCGGGAAATTACGTGATGTTAAGCCATGGCGGAGGTGTGTACACGGTTTACATGCACGCGTCAAGCCTGCTTGTATCACAGGGACAGAGCGTGAAAAAAGGTCAGACCATCGCAAAGGTCGGTTCGACGGGATATTCCACCGGATCCCATCTGCATTTCGGAGTGCGGGTGAACGGAGCTTATGTGAATCCATCGAAGTATGTGAGTCCGTAGGCTTGTTGGAAATATCTGCACAAATATTCGAAGTTTTTTGCATGTGATGGAAAACTCTACTGTACATAACAGTTTCAGACAGCAATGGAAGAGAAAATCTCCAGACGAAAACAGCTGCGGAAGGATGAAGGAGAGAAGACATTGGAAGAGAAAGAGACGAAAAATAAATTCTGGAAAGGCGTTCTTGTAGGAGCTTTAGTGACGGCCTTTGCCGGATTTGCTGTTGTAGGTTTTGCAACCGGTATATGGGTCATCGGCAGACGCGCATCTGCCAGCCGGAGCACGCAGACTGCGGAGACGACAGGAACCCAGCTGGATATGAAGAAGATCGAGCCGAAGCTTCAGTATATGGAGGCGCTGATCGACAAGTACTTCCTGTTTGATGAAAATATGACGGAGGAAGAACAGGCGAAGAACGGAACGGCGGAGGACTGGATCTACCGCGGATATATGTCTTCATTGAATGATCCGTATTCGGTGTATTATGATAAGGACGAATACACGAGCCTGAATGAGGAGACTTCCGGAACCTACTGTGGAATCGGCGTTCAGGTCAGTCAGAATATCTATACGGGAATTATTACCGCCGTCAAGGTGTTTAAGAATTCCCCGGCCCAGGAGGCGGGCATGCTTCCGGGGGATATCCTCTATAAAGTGGAAGATATCGAGGCTACCGGAGAGGATCTGTCTCTTCTTGTCAGTGACCACATCCGAGGTGAGGAGGGGACGAAGGTTCATTTGACCGTGTACCGCCAGTCTACGGATGAGTATGTAGAGATGGACGTGGAGCGCCGTATGGTGGAGAACCCGACGGTAGAGTATGAGCTGTTGGATGCTCATGCCGGCTACATTTCACTTTCTTCCTTTGAGGAGGTAAGCTCTGAACAGTTTAAGAGCGCTGTGGATGATCTGGCATCAAAGGGAATGGACAAGCTGATCATCGATCTTCGAAACAACGGCGGCGGCGTTGTTCAGGCGGCGAAGGATATTGCGGACTACCTGCTTCCGGATGGAAAGACCATTGTAAGCTTCAAGGGAAAAGGAATCGACGACAGCGTCTATACTTCCGATGACGGACATGAGGTAGATGTCCCGATCATTCTTCTTGTAAACGGTGAGAGCGCCAGTGCCTCCGAGGTTCTGACAGGTGCCTTAAAGGACAATGACTGGGCAACAATTGTAGGCGAGAAGACCTTCGGAAAAGGAATCGCTCAGGGCATCTTCAATCTTCCGGACGGCAGCGGACTGAAGCTCACAACGGCCTACTACTATACTCCGTCCGGTGAGTGCATTCATAAGCTGGGTATCGAGCCAGATGTGAATGTGGCCCTCGATGAAAACTTAAAGTCGAAGATCGAGATTCCGAAGGACGAGGACAACCAGCTTCAGACTGCGCTGGAGGTCTTCGATGAGGGCGTGGATGCCGTAAACGAAAAGATCGCCGCAGAGAGCGGTGAGACAGCGGCTGCGGACGATGATTTTGAGGCGAAGGTGAAGGAGAATCTGGAAATCGAGAAGGAGACAGGGGCTGAGAAGTAGGTCCAGCGCAGCAGATCCTGAGAAATTGATAACAGGGAAAATTGAATATCTACTATATTATATATAGAAGAAACAGGATACTTCCTTAAGGGAAAAAGAGGAAAAAGCCACATGAGAATGGATCTGATGCGGACTTTTTCCTCTTTTCTGTTTCAATCTGTGCATGGAAAACCATGATTTGAACATGCTTCTGTCGGTTATCCACAAATTGAAAAAACCCTTGAAAAATAAGCAAAAAAAGCTTGATTTTTCGATTTCGATGTGTTATTCTT
>CAKRNI010000231.1 GCA_934370915.1 uncultured Lachnospiraceae bacterium | reverse complement strand
ACATCCGGATGTGCCTCGTGGAGTCTCTTTACACCTTCCGGGGCAGCGATGATGCACATAAATTTGATATGCTTTCCGCCGTGCTGCTTGATGAAATCGATAGCTGCAACTGCGGAACCGCCGGTAGCGAGCATCGGGTCTGTGACAACGATGGTTCTCTGCTCGATCGGATTCGGAAGCTTGCAGAAATACTCATGAGGCTCGTGAGTCTCCTCGTCGCGGTAGAGACCGATATGACCGATCTTTGCGGACGGAACGAGGGAAAGGACACCGTTTACCATTCCGAGACCTGCGCGCAGGATCGGAACGATGGCTAACTTCTTTCCCGCGAGCATCGGGGTCATACATGTCTCGATCGGAGTCTCGACCTCAACGTCCTCCAGCGGGAGATCGCGGAGTGCCTCATATCCCATCAGAGTTGCGATCTCCTCAACAAGAGTACGGAACTCATTTGTTCCTGTGGTCTTCTTTCTTAACATGGAGATCTTGTGCTGAACCAGCGGGTGGTCAATATACGTTACATTTTCCATTAATAGATACCAGCCTTTCTGTGATCTGCCAAAGCCTATAGACCGATCCGGCAGATCATGTTTTTTCCTTCCCTTTATCATACCAAAACGCAGGATAGAAATCAACCGGATCGTTTCTCAGATCATCTATTGTTATTTTGTTTCCGGTGAATATTTTACAAGGGCATAATCACCCGCCGCATGGCTCACCGGAACGATCAGGTAGATATCTCCGTCTTTTTCGTAGGAAAACGCCTGCGGGAATGTCCCGTCCTTTACGGAAGTAAAATCACATTCTGCAAACACCGTCTGCCAGAGTTCTTTTCCGCTGGACTTGATGGAATCCTTTACTTCAGCGGCTGTGTCCGCCGGTTCTACCACCACAACGTCATCGGAAGAAAGGTATTCCGCGATGGAATCCGCATCTGCATACGCAGTCAGACCGATTGGTGATCCTGTATTTAAGTTCACAGAGACGGCATAGCGCACATTTGACGGATGGGCTGTTTCTGCAACGTTTACCATTCCGTGGAATGTAAATACCGCCTTATTTTTATCGATGGATACCAGATCACAGTTGATGGAAACCTCATCCTTTTCGGTGTCCAGCTCCCAGGCAGTGATGATCGAGGTCGCCTCTTTCTTTAAAAGCTCATTGACGGCCTGGGTCATGGATGCATCACGGAGATTGGAGAGGATTGGGTATTCGATGGAGACCTTTCCGGTCTTTTCGGTCGCGATCTTCGATTTCACGCTTAACGCGTCGGAGGCGTTGGAATCCTTTTGCGTCTCGACCTCAGAAGATCCGGCTTTTGAAGCATCCGTTTTTGAGGAGTCACTTTTTGAATTGTCTGCTGCCGGATCAGCCTTTGTTTCATTGGAAGTAGTTTCCGCCATGGTCTCCGCAGCAGAAGTATGGATCCCTGAGATGTCCACAGCCTCGTGTTTTTTGCATGCGGTGATGGATAATGCGGCAAACATTGTCAAAGCGGCAAATTTATAAAGATTTTTTCTCATAAGAAGATCAGCTCCTTTTATCGTATTTTAATGCGGCACCGGAATAGGCAAATGGAAGAAAGCCTGCCCGGTACCAGGTTTATCTTTCCAAGACAGTTATATTATACCATGAAGACCTGCCTCTTGTACATGAACGCCGCATTACGATTTTGTTAAATAAACGAAAGTATTTCATAAGGAAACGCCGGGATCGTTGATAAGTAATTTTAAATACTCAATCTGCAGGAAGTATGTTATCATAAAATTAAAACCCGTCGCCGGTACAAATTCCGGTGATCTTATACGAAAACAGGAGGAGTACTTCCATGAAGTTATTATCACTTTCAGAGGAGTTAAAAAACAATTCTTATCCGGGAAGAGGAATCGTGATCGGAAAATCAGCCGATGGAAAGACAGCTGTGACCGCATATTTTATTATGGGAAGAAGCAGCAACAGCCGCAACCGTGTCTTTGTAGAGGACGGTGAAGGAATCCGTACTCAGGCGTTTGATCCGTCAAAATTAGAGGACCCGAGCCTTATCATCTACGCCCCGGTGCGCGTTCTCGGAAATAAGACCATCGTGACAAACGGCGACCAGACAGATACGATCTACGCCGGAATGGACCGCCAGCAGACCTTCGAGCAGTCCCTGCGCTGCCGCGAGTTTGAGCCGGACGGCCCGAACTACACTCCGCGTATCTCCGGAATCATGCACATTGAGAACGGGAACTACAACTTTGCTATGTCCATCTTAAAGAGCAGTGATGGAAACCCGGAGAGCTGCAGCCGCTTTACATACGCATACGAAAAGCCGTTATGCGGTGAGGGACGTTTCATCCACACCTACATGAATGCCGGAAATCCGCTGCCGAGCTTTGAGGGCGAGCCGAAGCGCGTTGCCATCGAGGGCGATATTGACAGCTTCACAAAGAATGTATGGGAGAGCCTGAATGAGGACAACAAGGTTTCCCTCTTTGTCAGATTCATCGATATTGAGACTGGAAAGTACGAGACAAGAATCGTAAATAAAAATCACTAGTCGTATCAAAAGGAGAAAAACAAATCATGAATGAAATGGAATTAAAATACGGATGTAACCCGAATCAGAAACCGTCCCGTGTATACATGGAAGACGGAAGTGATCTTCCGATCACAGTCTTAAACGGAAAGCCGGGCTACATCAACCTTCTCGACGCGTTGAACGGCTGGCAGCTCGTTAAGGAATTAAAGGAAGCGACAGGCCTTCCGGCAGCTACCTCCTTCAAGCATGTTTCCCCGGCAGGTGCCGCAGTAGGTCTTCCGATGGATGAAGTTTTAAGAAAGATCTACTGGGTGGACGATCTCGGTGAACTTTCCCCACTGGCAAGTGCGTACGCGAGAGCGAGAGGCGCAGACCGTATGTCTTCCTTTGGCGATTTTATTTCCCTTTCCGATGTCTGCGATGTTGACACCGCAAAGCTCATCAAGCGCGAGGTATCCGACGGCGTGATTGCTCCGGGATATGAGCCGGAAGCTCTTGAGATCTTAAAACAGAAAAAGAACGGCAAATACAATGTGATCCAGATCGATCCGTCCTACGTTCCGGCACCGATCGAGCACAAACAGGTATTCGGCGTGACCTTCGAGCAGGGAAGAAACAACTTAAAGATCGATAAGGACCTTTTATCCAACGTTGTGACAGAGAACAAGGAGATCCCGGATTCCGCGAAGATCGACCTTATGATCTCCCTTATCACCTTAAAATACACGCAGTCCAACTCCGTTTGTTATGTAAAGGGCGGACAGGCCATCGGTATCGGTGCAGGCCAGCAGTCCCGTGTCCACTGTACACGTCTTGCAGGCCAGAAGGCAGACAACTGGTTCCTCCGTCAGGCTCCGCAGGTATTAAACCTTCCGTTTATCGACAAGATCAAACGTGCGGACCGCGACAACGCCATCGACGTTTATATCGGAGATGAGTACATGGATGTTCTCGCTGAAGGTGAGTGGCAGAAGGTCTTCACAGAGAAGCCGCCGGTATTCACAAAAGAGGAGAAGCGGGCATGGCTCGACAAGATGCAGGATGTGGCTCTCGGCTCCGATGCCTTCTTCCCGTTCGGCGACAATATCGAGCGTGCCCACAAGAGCGGCGTAAAGTATATCGCCCAGCCGGGCGGATCTGTCCGTGACGACAACGTGATCGATGTGTGCAACAAATACGGAATGGCGATGGCATTCACCGGCATTCGTCTGTTCCACCACTAAAATCTCCTTGCAATTTTCATGTTCTTATGATAGAATTATATGCGGCTGTTGAAATACACAGCCGCGAAGATATGCCGGCGTGGCGGAATGGCAGACGCATCAGACTCAAAATCTGACGGGGGTAACTTCGTGCCGGTTCAAGTCCGGCCGCCGGCA
>CAKRNI010000230.1 GCA_934370915.1 uncultured Lachnospiraceae bacterium | reverse complement strand
CAGCTATGAAAGGATTGGATTTATATGGGAAAGATCATCATAAAACGATTATTGCAGACGATTCCCACACTTCTGGTCGTCGTCACACTTACCTTCTGCCTCACACGAATGCTTCCGGGCGATCCGGCAGTGGCGATCTTAGGTATCGAGGCAAACGCGGAGGACATCGAAGCTATGAGAGCCGAGATGAACCTCGACAAATCGCTCCCTGAGCAGTACGCCCTCTACCTGGGCGGACTTGTCCACGGTGACTTTGGTTACTCCTACAGCTACCGTCAGGACGTTCTTCCACTCATCACTTCCAGAATTCCAAACACATTGACCCTGACGCTGACAGCACTTCTCTTCGCTTTCATCATCGGAACCAGCGTCGGTATCATTGCTGCATTAAAGCAGAATACGATCTTCGATTACATTGTCATGGTCATCACGCTCGTGGGTGTGTCCATGCCGATCTTCTGGCTGGCACTCATGCTGGTTCTTCAGTTTTCCGTTAAAATGAATCTCCTGCCTGTTATGGGGATGGGAGATCTCTCCAAAGGCTTCGGCGATGTTGTGAGTCATATGATTCTTCCGGGCTTCTGTCTCGCGACGATCCCGATGGCAACCTTCGCGAGAACCATGCGTTCCAGTATGATCGATATCATGAGCAGCGACTATATCCGATGTCTCAGAGCCCGTGGAATCAAAAAACTCAAAGTCATCCTGATCCACGGATTAAAGAATGCTCTCCCGCCCCTCATCACAGTTTTAGGTCTCCAGATCGCCGGAACCTTCACCGGTGCCATCATCACCGAGGGAATCTTCTCCTGGCCGGGTATGGGAACCATGATCAACACCGCGATCAACAACCGCGATTATTCCCTGATCCAGGGTGCGGTCCTGTTCTCCGCGATCATGTTCGTCTTCTGCAACATGCTGGTCGATATCGCCTACGCGATTCTGAATCCGAAAGTTAAACTGGAAAAGGGGTGATGAGTCATGACATTATCAAAAAAGAAAAAACCTGCTGCTGCGTCCTCCGTTGTTTCCGGTGAGGCGCTTGGAATGGATGCCAATATCGCGATGCTCGTAAAAGAGAGGAACGCAAACAATGCCTGGCACAAATTAGCGAGAAATAAAACGGCCCTCGTCGGCTTCTTTATCGTGGCTTTTATGGTAGTCATCGCCGTATTTGCCCCGCTCATCGCGCCATATGACCCGAACGCGATCAACCCGATCCTGCCGTTTAAGGGAATCGGCACCCCCGGACATCTCTTCGGCACAGATGACCTTGGCCGTGATATCCTGTCCCGTATCATCTACGGCTCCCGTATTTCCATGATCGTTGCCGTAGGCGCCACCATCGTCGGCGCGATCATCGGCGTCCTTATCGGACTCACCGCCGGATATTTCGGCGGATGGATCGATGCGGTGCTCATGAGAATCATGGACGGCATGTTCTCCTTCCCGTTCATCCTGTTAGCCATGATCCTGATCACCGTTTTAGGAAACGGCGTCATGAACGTCATTCTGGCCATCGGCATCGCAAGCGTGCCGGGATTTGCCCGTGTCACAAGAGGTCAGGTACTGATCGTAAAGGAAGAAGAATACTGCAACGCCTGCCGCGTTGTCGGTGTTTCCCCGGTAAGACTCCTGTTCTTACATATTTTGCCGAACTGTGTATCCCAGATCATCGTTTACGCGACACTCCGTATCGCAAGTGCCATCATCTCCGAGGCGTCTTTAAGCTTCTTAGGACTCGGCATCGCACTTCCGACCGCCTCCTGGGGCAGCATTCTCCGTGTCGGCCGTGACTGTCTGACAACCGCTCCGCATGTTGCGGGAACCGCAGGCGCGTTTATCCTCATGACCGTTATCGGTTTCAACCTGTTGGGCGATGGTATCCGTGATGTCATGGATCCGAAAATGAAACAGTAGGAGGTGCAGGTTATGAGTGAAAACGATGTTATCTTAAAAGTAAATGGATTAAAAACATATTTCTATCAGGCAAGCGGTGTTTCCAAGGCTGTCGATGGTGTAAGCTTCAGCCTGCGTCAGGGCACGACCATGGGAATCGTTGGTGAATCCGGATCCGGAAAGAGTGTTACAAGCGCTTCCGTGATGCGGCTCATGCCGGCAAAGACCGGAAAGATCGTAGACGGCTCCATCATCTTCGACGGTGTGGACGTCCGGAATCTCTCTGAAGCACAGATGGAAAAGTTCCGCGGCGATGAGTGCTGCATGATCTTCCAGAACCCGATGACTTCCCTTGATCCGGTATTCAAGATCGGCCACCAGATGGTGGAAATGATAAGAGAGCATGAAAAGATCAGCAAAAAAGATGCCTGGGATAAAGCCGTTGAAGCCTTAAAGCTTGTCGGCATCCCGGAAGCCGAGAAACGGATGGATGCCTATCCCCACGAGCTCTCCGGCGGTATGTGCCAGCGTGTCATCATCGCCATGGCTGTCTGCGGACATCCGAAGCTCATCATCGCCGATGAGCCGACGACCGCCCTCGATGTGACCGTACAGGCACAGGTCCTTGAGCTTTTAAAGGATCTCCAGAAGAAGCTCAACACAGCGATCTTACTCATCACCCACAACCTCGGCGTTGTCTGGGAGATGTGCGACACCGTCATGGTCATGTATGCAGGAAATACCGTAGAATACGCGGATACAAAGACGCTCTACAAAGAGCCGCTTCACCCGTACACCTGGGGCCTTTTAGACTCCATGCCGAAACTCAGCAGCTCCACGAAGGAGGACTTAAAGACGATCCCGGGCACACCGCCGGATCTCCGCCTTACCGGCCACTGCTGCAACTTTTATAACCGCTGTCCTTACGCGACGGAGATCTGCAAGCAGCAGGTACCACCGCTTAAGGAAGTCGCTCCCGGACATTTCGTGGCATGCCACAGACAGGACGGCGAGCACAGATTAACACGAGGGGAAGTGAATGTGACATGCAAAAAAATGTAATCATGAGCGTCGATCATCTCAGTAAGGATTTCGTGATCCGCGGAAAAAAATTAGGGGAAAAGAGTAAGCTTCTCCACGCATTGAGCGATGTTTCTTTTGATATTTATGAGGGTGAAACCCTTGGCATCATCGGTGAGTCCGGATGCGGCAAATCCACACTTGGACGCTGTCTTGTAAAGCTCCACAAGCCGTCCGCCGGAACGATCACCTACAACGGCAAGGATCTCTGGAATCTGCCGATCTACGAGCGCGAGGCGGCCCGCAAGGACATCCAGATGATCTTTCAGGATCCGTACTCCTCTCTGGACCCGAGAAAAACAGCCTCCTACTCCATTGAGGAAGCGATGAAAGTCCACCACATCGGTGACACCTCAAGGGAGCGCCGCCAGAAGGCACTGGAAGCGCTTCAGGAAGTCGGTCTCGACATCCAGCACATGGAGCGCTATCCCCACGAGTTCTCCGGCGGCCAGAGACAGCGTGTGAACATTGCCCGCGCCCTCTCCATGGAGCCGAAGATCATCGTCTGCGACGAGCCGGTATCCGCTCTGGACGTTTCGATCCAGGCACAGGTCATCAACCTCTTCCGCCGTCTGCAGAAGCAGTTTAACCTGACATATGTGTTCATCTCCCATGACCTCGGCATCATCAAGTACATCAGCGACCGGATCATGATCATGTATCTGGGACGCGTCATGGAGTTCTACACCTCCGAGGGAATTTACGCGGATCCAAAGCACCCGTACACCCAGGCGCTGCTCTCCGCGATCCCGCCGGAAAGTCCCTTTGATAAAAAAGAGCGCCTGCCCCTCACCGGCGATATTCCAAGCCCCATCGGCGACCAGGTCGGCTGCCCGCTCGCAGGCCGCTGCCCGCACTGCACGGAGCGCTGTAAGAAAGAGATTCCGAAGCTTGTAGACACAGGGGACGGACATATGGTAGCATGTTTCTTATACGAATAAGATCTCACAAATATCTTGAT
>CAKRNI010000229.1 GCA_934370915.1 uncultured Lachnospiraceae bacterium | reverse complement strand
AGCCACATCCAGAATAATGATCCGAGTCCGCCGAGACAGATCGCAGTAGATACGCCTGCGATATTTCCGGTTCCCACACGGGATGCCGTCGAAACCATGAGTGCCTGAAAAGACGAGATCGCCTTGTCATCCTCACTCGGTGCGAGAACGACCCGCAAGGATTCCTTTAAATAGCGGAACTGAACAAACTTTGTGCGGACCGTAAAGTAGATTCCGCCTGCAACAAGTAAGATGATCAGGATGTATGTGTAAAGATAATTACTGAGATTCCCGATCAGTGCCCCATACAAATCGTACATGTGTTGTTACCCCTCTTTTTTCTTTTTTTGTTACCCCAAAATTTTACTGTAAGTTACCCGTATTTACAATCATTTTTTCAGAAAATTTTGCCAGAACCGCACACTCCATTATACCTCCCTTTCCTAATTTTTCTCTAAAGAAGAAAGTTTCCGTCCGCCCATTTTCCCCTGGGGGCCCGTACCACTTTCATACTTTCATCGTAACCTGATGAACAGTTACCCTTCATCAAAAAAACTGCTCAATCCTTCTTCGCAAAAATATGCAATTTCATCTGTGAGGAAAGGAACTGCAGGATCTTTCTCCCCGCAATGCTGTTTCCCTTTGCGTCCAGGGACGGACCATAGATTCCGATCCCCATCTTCCCGTCAACAACAGACAGCAGCCCGCCGCCGACACCGCTCTTAGAAGGAATTCCCACGCGGACCGCAAATTCCCCGGACCCGTCATACATGCCGCAGGTCAGCATGATCGTCTTCACGACTCTCACGGTATCGGAATTCAGCAGCCGCTTTCCGGATGGATCCACTCCGTCATTCGCGAGCAGAAGTCCCAATCCCGCAAGGCTTTCCGCCGTGACGCTCAGCGAGCACATTTTCACATAGAAATCCAGCGCTTCCTCCACATTTCCATTGATCACGCCTTTGCTCTCTAAAAGGTAGGCGATGGCGCGGTTTCTCGCCACTGTTGACATCTCTGAACCGTAGACTTTCTCATCCAGAACGATCCCGTCATCCTGACAGAAACATCTCGCCAGCTTCAGCATCTCCTCAAACGATACCTTCGGCTCAATAAAGCTCGCCACTGCGATTGCTCCGGAATTGATCATCGGATTGTATGGATGGCTGTTGGATCCCTCAAGCTTGATCAGGGAGTTGAAGGCGTCCCCCGACGGTTCCATCCCCACATTTTCAAACACCATGTCAAACCCGCAGACCTCAAGGGCTACCGCAAGGCTGATAACCTTCGAAATACTCTGGATGCTGAACCGATCCTTCGTGTCCCCGCAGGAAAACCGGCTTCCATCCCGGCAGAAGATGCTGATTCCGAGCTTATTCTTGTCCGCTCTTCCAAGCTCCGGAATGTACGTCGCAACCTCCCCCTCTTTGATGTATGGGCGTCCCGTTTCCAGCGCCTCATTGATCAGATCCTGAAACATAACTTTTGTTTACTCCTTTCCTATATGACCTTTCACTCCTGCTGCCGCACTTTCCATACTTCGCAGGAAACTCCTGTCAGCACATTTTCCGTGCTTTTTTCTTATTTTAAACGTCCTGTCCCCTCTCAAGCCGCTCTCTTACTTCCTTCAAAAACTCTTCCCCGATCCCGGAGATCGGCACATCCGCAAGTGTCACATACCCGAATTCCAGCTTCACCTCGCACCCCGGAATCGGCACGGAAACTGCCCGAAAATCCGACAACTGCTTGTCGAAGTCATGGATTCCGATACTGTAAAAATCCGTCTGTGAGATCAGGTTCATGAGCGTCGCACGCCCTGTCACATAAATCTCCTTCTTCTTTCCCGTACTTCCCCCCTCCTCATTTGGTCCGAGGATATTGGAGAGAATATCGTCATACAGCCCCATATAGCGGATAAATCCGTAATTCGCAAGATTCTCCCTCGTCATCGGCTTCTTCTCCCGGACGAGCGGATGATCCTTTGAGATCACGATCTGCGGTTCCACATAGGAGAGGAACCGATATGTAAGACCTTTTGCCGCCGCCATCACCTGGATCTCCTCATGTCTCTGGCTGTCGAAATGGAAAATTCCGATGTCGGCCCGCCCGGAGACCACATCCTCGATGACATCCTCCAGCTGCCCCTCATACAGGCGGTGGGTGAATTCCGGCTGATCCTGGTAACGTCTCACGATAGTGATAAAGCTCTCCATTACATGGGAGAACTTTGTCATGGACACCGCCAGGGGCTCTGTCTTCTCCATCTCCTTTAAAGGCCGCAGGTGCATTCCTTCCATTTCCTTTAAGATCCGCACCGACCGCTCCAAAAACTCATTTCCCTCGGGAGTCAGCGTCACGCCCTGACGGCTCCTGTTTAAGAGCGGCGCTCCAACGGTCTCCTCCAGGTCATGAATGATCTTTCCAAGATGGGACTGGGAAACATAGAGCATCTGGGCCGCCTTGTTGATGGAACCAAGTCTCGCCACCTTGATGAAGTATTCCAGATGTTTCAGATTGATATCATAGCTCATGTTCTTCCCTCCCTCATTTTTCTATCTCTCTTCCAGCGCATCGCTGCTGAAAAGAGTTTCTGAAAGCCGCACATTCCTGCGGCTTTTCTTGTATATAATGTATCATTTTTTGCTATATCTTTCCACTTCTTTGTTATTCTTTATCAAACTAAGGTTATTTCTCACAGAAAAAACCTTATACATCAAAAGCGGAGTGCCGTCACCTGGACAACACTCCGCAACCATACTTTCATATCTTAATTCCCACGGGATGACATACCTCAGCTCCCGATCATAATGCTGATGATCTCATCATTCGTCTCCTTCATTCCCTCTTTTGCGAGACGTCCCACGTTGCGGATCGTAGCTTCGATCCCGGCCGTCACGATTCCGTCGCCGTCATCAAAGTTCTGACCACGCTTTGCCATATAGTAGCCGATGATCCCCGCGTCCACCGCCTCAGCGATCTTTGCCGCGCAGGACGCTTTCGCGCCGTCACAGACCATACCGGAAATAATGGCGACCGCATTGATCACGGTGTGGACCACCTCATCATAGGACGCTCCGGAGAGATACGCGATCCCTGCTCCGGAACCCGCGCCCGCGCTGACTGCGCCGCAGTAAGCGGATAGTCTTCCGATGGGCGTCTTCTGGTGGATCGTCGTGAGATCTGAGAGTGCCATCGCCCGGTACATGGTATCCTCATCGACTCCCAGCTCCGTTGCGTATACGATGACCGGAACAGAAGCCGTGATTCCCTGATTTCCACTGCCGGAGTTGATGATAACCGGAAGCTCACATCCGTTCATTCGTGCGTCGGATCCGGCTGCCGCCATGGCTCTCGCCCGTGTACGAACATCATTTCCATTCATATCAAGAAGAAGTGCGCCGATGTTGGATCCATACTTCCCACGCATTCCCTCTCTGGCGATCGCCATATTGTAGGTTTTCTGGCGCTCCAGAACCTCTCTGATATCATTCACATCCACTGTGTGGATAAAGTCCCAGATATGCTCCATATCGAGCAGTGAGCGGTCTGTAAGACCTTCCTCCTCCTCACCATTCACCGGGATATCCCTGATAACTTCTCCGTTCTTTTCAATATGTACCACATTCGTGTGATAATTTGCGATGCGGACCATGCTGGTATCTGTTCCGCGTGTCAGTGTCACAATAATATCAAAGGTGATGCCGTTATCAATATGTTCCACTTCCACCGGGGTCGTCTGAAGGAATTCCTTCATCGCCGTGATCTGCTCTTTTGTGACGGAAGCGATGACCTCAAGTTCCTTTTTTGGATCGCCCGCAACGATTCCCGCTGCCGCCGCCGCCGGGATTCCCTTTAAGTGGTCCGTATTCGGGACGATCACGGATTTTACGTTCTTGATCATGCTGCCGCTGGCTCCTACCTTCACCTTCTCCGGGAGTCCGCCGAGCACTTCTCTCGCGACTGCCGCGCAGTAAGCGATGGC
>CAKRNI010000228.1 GCA_934370915.1 uncultured Lachnospiraceae bacterium | reverse complement strand
ATGCACTCCTCCTTGGATTTTATATATTTTGTATAAAAAATCTCTTGTTTGTAAATTTATTATAGACTATTTGCTGATAATTTGCAACCATTATTTCTAAATTTCAAAAAAGTTTCAAACAAAAGCAGAATGTACCCGCAATGCAAAAACAGGACGTGAAAATCTTCGGAGCTTTCGAAAACTTTCACATCCTGTCCATTTTTTCTTTTGAGTTACCGGTCAATCTTTTCCATGATCTTCGACATATCTGAATACAGCGCGTCCCTGCTGTCCGCGTGCATCACCACGGACGCATATTCCTTTCCGTCTGCATCCGTCTCCCCCATGATCAGACAATAACCCGCTGCCTGCGTGGTTCCGGTCTTTCCTCCGAATACAGAGAGTCCATCCGGCATTTCCCTCTTTCCGAGCATGTAGTAATTGCTGACACTCCAGGACGCGGTCTTATCCGATTCATCTGCACCTTTATAGGACGCAGTGTAGGTCTTTGTCCCGATGATGTCCCGGAACTTCTCATACTTTAATGCCTCATGGAACATCAGGTAGAGATCATAGGCTGTCATATAGTGGTCTCCATCCGTCAGACCATTGGCATTTGCGAAATGCGTCCCTGTGGCACCGATCCGGGCTGCTTCCTCGTTCATCATTTCAACAAATCCTTCGATCGAGCCGCCCATATGAACTGCGATCGCGTTTGCCGCATCGTTTCCCGACGGGATCAAAAGACCATAAAGAAGCTGCTCCAGTGTCAGCTTATCTCCGGGAACAACACCTGCCATGGAGGAACCGCTTTCCGTGATCACTGACTCCTGGGGAACCGTCACCACATCATCAAGATTTCCATATTTTAAAGCCACAAGTGCTGTCATGACCTTTGTCGTACTGGCAGGGTTTCTGCGTTCAAAAACATCCTGCGCGAAAACAGCGTTTCCGCCGTTTAAAGGAAATACTCCGGCAGACTCCGCTGTGAGTGCCTCATCCGCGGCAGCTTCATCTGTTACGACTGCCAGATCTTCTGCAAATCCTTTCGCCGTCCTTCCGTTTCCGGAGGATGCGAATATTTCAATCCTCTGATCCAGAGCATAGGAGCTGCCCAAACCTGCCGGTTTCGCGCATCCGGTTACACCAAGAAGCAAGCAGAGTCCCACGATTCCCGGAATCCATCTTCTTTTCTTAACCATTACTTATACATCTCACGCCATTCCAGGTCACCGCGGTCCAGAGCTTTGATGAGGAGTTCCGCAGTAGCAAGATTTGTAGCCAGCGGAACATTGTGGATATCGCAAAGTCTCACAGCCTTATTGACATCCGGCTCATGGGACTTCGGAGACAGCGGGTCTCTTAAAAAGATCACGAGATCCATATCATTGTTCTCGATCTGGGCTCCCATCTGCTGTTCCCCGCCAAGATGGCCCGGCAGGAATTTATGGATATTTAAGTTTGTGACTTCCTCGATGAGTTTGCCGGTGGTCCCGGTTGCATAGAGGTTATGTTTGCTTAGGATTCCTTTGTAGGCGATACAGAAGTTCTGCATCAGTTTCTTTTTGGAATCATGCGCGATCAGTCCAACATTCATAACAATACCTCCTAAAATTCAAGTTTATTTTGCTGCAGTCCGACGTTTAAGAGTACGCCGATGCCGATATAAAGACTTACCAGAGAACTTACACCATAACTGATAAACGGAAGCGGAAGTCCGGTATTTGGAAAAATTCCGGTGGCAACCGCGATGTTTGTAAATGCCTGGAATCCAACAAGAGCAGCCATCCCGGTACAGAGAAGCTTTCCGGTCAGGTCCCTCGTTCTCCCTGCCATTCGCAGGCATTCAAATACAAAAAGAAGGTACAGGATCAGCACGAGCATACAGCCCACAAATCCCATCTCCTCGCCGATCACGGCAAAAATAAAATCGGTGTGTTCCTCAGATAAGAAATTTCCGTTTTTTACGGAAATAGCCGTCTCGTTGAGAAGGCCTTTCCCATAAAGCATTCCCGATCCGATCGCCATCTTTGAGTTGTCCTGCTGGACATTTAAATCCGCGTATTTTCCGGGATTGATGAAGGCGAGGATCCGGTTTACCTGATATCCTGTCAGAAACGGCACAGCCCCCCGCTCGGCGAGGAAAACTGTGAGGCCAAGCCCGGGGATCCCGACAGCTGCAGCGCCGACGATCCATTTATAGCTGAGACCTGAGACAAAGATCAGGCATACGATAATAAACACGATAACAATACTCGTGGACAGATCCGGCTGCTTCATGATGAGAAGCAGTGGAACTGCAGCAAATGCTCCGACGATAATCAATGTGCGGAGATTGTTGATCCTCTCCTGATTTCGCTGCAGAAACCAGGAGAAGAAAATAATCAGACCGATCTTAACAAATTCCGACGGCTGGAAACGTCCGATAACAGGAAGCGTGATCCAGCGTCTTGCACCGGTTCCGGCTCCTCCGAACTGTCCCGCGACGATGATCGCGAGGAGGATTGCCACACATCCAAGGTAGATCACGCCGGTGCAGCGCATCAGTTTGTGGTAATCCATCAGAGCCAGAAAAGTCATGATCACCAGTCCGCCGAAAAGGCCGATCAACTGGCGGTTGATATAGCTTCTGTCTCCGTTTACCGCACTGTTGATCACGAGAAGTCCGATCGCATTTAGCGCCAGAGCGTAGAACAGCAGGCGGAAATTGAGATTTCTAAAATTGTATTCTGAAAACATGTATTTAAAATGTCCCCTTAACTATCAGTTCCCGAACCGGGATACTGGCATACAGGACAGGGAGCTTCTCTCCCTCCCCTCTGTGGTCCATGTGGATCACCTTGATCTCCAGCTCTTCCGGATCGATCATCATATATCTCGATATGACCTTTATCATGTCGTTTTTTAACATTTCAAGGATCTCCGGTGTGCATCCGGCCCGATCTGCGATCAGCAGAAACTCAAGCCGCTTTTTAGCGATACTTCCGGAATTTCTTCCTGTCAGGATATGGAACAGCCTCTTTTTCATTTATGCCCGCTTTAAGAGTCCGCTAAACATATGGAAGAATCCTTTGTTTTTCTCAAGTCCCATAAGAGGCACCTCCTGACCGAGTATCCGCTTACAGATATTAAGATAAGCCTGTCCGGCAAAGGAATTCATTCCCACCAGAGGTTCCCCCTGATTCGTGGAGATTACGATCTCCTCATCGTCCGGAATCGCACCGAGGATCGGGATTCCAAGGATATCCGTCACATCTTCCATCGACATCATGTCCCCCCGCCGGACCATATCCATACGGATCCGGTTTACGATGAGATCCATCTTTGAGATTTCTTCCGCCTCCAGAAGACCGATGATCCGGTCCGCGTCGCGGATCGCCGATACCTCGGGAGTCGTTACCACAAAGGCACGGTCAGCTCCGGCAATGGCATTCTTAAATCCCTGCTCGATCCCGGCAGGACAATCTAACAGTACATAATCAAACTCTTCTCTCAAATCGTCCACCAGCTTTTGCATCTGGCCGGGAGTCACGGAAGACTTGTCCCTGGTCTGGGCAGACGGAAGTAAAAACAGGTTCGGATATCTTTTGTCTTTTATCAGTGCCTGCTTCAGACGGCAGTTTCCCTCCACGACGTCCACAAGATTGTAGACAATACGGTTCTCCAGTCCCATCACCACGTCGAGATTCCTGAGACCGATATCTGTATCGATCAGGATTACTTTCTCCCCAAGCATGGCAAGTCCTGTACCGACATTCGCCGAGGTCGTCGTCTTGCCAACACCCCCTTTTCCGGATGTAACAACAATGACTTCACTCATAAGAATATCCTCCTGTATTCAGTTGTAATGTACCGCAGCTCCTCAATTTTCAGAGAACGGCGCTGTCTGGACATAAATCCACAAAATATATTTTACATGAAAAAAGCAAAAAATTCCAGTAAAAAATGGAGTTTATTAAAAATTTAGGAAAGGCAGTTAGTTATTT
>CAKRNI010000227.1 GCA_934370915.1 uncultured Lachnospiraceae bacterium | reverse complement strand
AAATCCGGTGCTCCGTCCGGATCTCTCGAGAGGATCTTCGCGATCAGCCGGTGGACGTTTCCGCCGTTTAGGAACGGGACTACATTGATGAGCAGATCCTTCTGCATCGCTGCCAGATTAAACCCGCCGCCTTCACTCTCCATCCTTCGGTTGGACACGGCTGCCACCCAGCCGGAGGTTCCGAGGTTGATGTTGTACTCCCCCGGTGCCAGGATGCCGCTGGCAAGTGTCGTTGCCCCGGCATCTCCGGTTCCGGCATAGACCTTTGTCCCGGTCCGGTATCCGCTCTCCGCCGCCCCGGTCTCCGTGACCGTTCCGACGCACTCATGAGCGTAAAAGAGCTTCGGGAATTTCCTGATATCGATCCCCGCTGCCCCGATGAGCTCCTCCGACCAGACCTTCTTGTCCAGATCCATAGCCCCCGCTGTGGAACATGCGGTCATGTCCCCGGCAAATTCACCGGTGAGTCTTCCAATCGCATAATCCTTTGAGCTGATCAGAAAACATGCGGTTCTCGCATAGATCTCCGGCTCATTTTCCTTCAGCCACAGCATCTTCGCCAACGGCATCGATCCATCAAAATGGTTTCCCGTGATCTCCGCGATATATGCGTCCCCGAGAGGCACTACATTTCGTCTTGCCGCCTCTCTTATAATCACCCGTGCCTGCTCATCCGCCCGGCCGTCGGAATAAAGGATCGCATTCCGGAGTGCTTTTCCTTCCGCATCGACCGGAATCACATCCTGCATCTGTCCGGAGAAGATGATGGCTCCGATCTCCGCCGCCGGTATGATCTCAAGCATTTCTTGCGACAGACTGCAGAATGCCCCGTACCACTCATCCGGATCCTGCTCCTTAAAATTTCCTGTCTCAATGGTATGGATCACCAGGCTTCCGGTAAAAACCGGTTCTCCGCTTTCGTTCACGACCACTGCCTTGACGGCTGTCGTTCCGATATCAAAGGTTGCTGCTAACATCTACTCCCTCCCCGCTCCGATTTTCTGAATAACGACCGCGAGAATAATGATTCCTCCGGTGATAATGTTCTGCATGAAGCTCGGCATCTGAAGGATCGTGAGTCCGTTCGCCAGAACCGCCAGAATGATGGTTCCGACTAAGGTTCCGGCCACGCAGGGAACACCGCTCTTTGAAACGGTGCATCCGATAAATACCGCTGCGTAGGACTGTAAGAAATATCCCTGCCCCGCTGTGGTATTCGCGGAACCTACACGGGATGCCACGAGAGCTCCCGCAAGGCCTGCCATCGCCGCGCCGAGTGCAAAAGCAAGAACCCGGTAGCGGAAGATCCGGATACCTGCCGTCTCTGCCGCCTCCCTGCTTCCGCCGATGGCATAAAGTTTTCTTCCGGCTGACATGTGGTTCATAAACATATGGAATACGATATAAAACACTGCCGCCACAATGGTGATAAACGGGATGCCCGCGATTTTTAAGATCCCAGGGATCGTAAATGCCTTCGGGATCCCATTAAATACGGTCGTTCCACCGGTAAGTCCGTAAATTACACCGTCCAGCACGGTTCCCATGCCCAGTGTTGTGATAAAAGAGAGGATTCCGAACTGTGCTACGATCACTCCGTTCACGCAGCCGACTGCCAGTCCTGCAAGAGTCGCTGCCAGAAAGCAGACAGGGATCGGAACGCCCTGAATCGATAAAAGCGCCGCAACCACGCCGCCAAGGCTCACGATATTTCCGATGGAAAGATCAAATTCATTGATGGTCATGACAAACGTCGCTCCTAAAGCGACCATGGCAAGCGGCGCTGCCTGACGCGTTATATTAAGGAAGTTTTTCAGTGTAAAAAACGACGCAGGTCTCAGGAGTCCGAAAATTCCGATGATGACAACCAATGCCGCCACCGTTCCGTAATTCTTTAATGTTTTTCCTTTCATCAGTCGCTTTCCTCTCTCTCCGCCTCATAACAGCACGCCAGCACGTCCGTCGGTTTCAGGTCTTTATTCTCAAATGTCTTTCGTACTCTTCCGTATGCCATGATGGCAACCTCATCGGCAACCTCTAAAAGTTCCGTGAGATCGGACGACACATAAAGGACGGCTTTGCCCTTTTTTGCCTCTTCCTTCAGAAGCCTGTGGATCTCCTGCCGTGTTGCCACATCCACCGCCTGAGTTGGTTCATCACAGAGCCAGATCGACGGCTCCGTAAGAAGCGCCTTCGCGAAGACGACCTTCTGCTGGTTTCCGCCGGACAGTTCCTTTGCCGGCTGGCCCGCGCCAACACATTTGATCTTTAACGCCTCGATCATGT
The DNA here is from genome assembly GCA_934370915.1 of uncultured Lachnospiraceae bacterium. Taxonomy (GTDB): domain Bacteria; phylum Bacillota; class Clostridia; order Lachnospirales; family Lachnospiraceae; genus Pilosibacter. The sequence goes on along the minus strand of CAKRNI010000227.1, from coordinate 1,697 downwards.
CCATCGCCTTTTTGTCGGCCGCCCGTTTTTGAAACCAGCCGCTTTTCGTGTAACGGTCGATGGAGGAAAGCATCATATTCTCCTCGACGGTAAACGCGGGGATCATGGCTTTTCCTCTGCGGTCCTCGCAGATAAAGGCCATTCCCTGTCGGATGGATTCTGACGGAGTCGGACGGGTCGTGGTCTTTCCGTCGATTATGACCTCGCCGCCTGCCAGCTTTCTCGTCCCGTAGATGCATTCCAGAAACTCTGTCCGCCCGCTTCCGCAGAGGCCGAACATTCCGGTGATCTGACCGGCCTTTACGTTCAGGTCCACGCCGCGGACGATTCCGTCTTTGGATCGGATCCCATGGACTTCCAGGACCGTTCTGCCGATCTTTCCTTCCGTGCCTGCTCCCAACAGCTCAGCTCCCTGAAGCTTCGACTCGGCATTCTTTCCAGTGTCCGCATCTTCAATGCCAGCCTCAGTCTCATTTCCGCTCATCAGCCGCACTAGCTCTTTTCTGCTGGTTCCCGCCGTATCCACCGTGGACACCAGCGTTCCGTTTCTCAAGACCGTGACCCGGTCTGTCAGCTCCATGATCTCTTCCAGCCGGTGCGTTACATAGAGAACCGAGGTCCCCTTCGCCTTTAAGTTTCTCACGATGGAGAACAGCAGGTTCGTCTCCTTATCAGAAAGAGATGCCGTCGGCTCATCGAGGATCAAAAGCTTACAGTCACTCATCATCGCCCGGACGATCTCCACGCATTTTTTCTGTGCCGGGGTCATCATGGATACCGGTTTCTTAAGATCAAGATGGATTCCAAGCTCCGCCGCTTTTGCCGCGGCTTCCCGCTCCATCTTATTCCATTGGATCAGTCCGCCTTTTACCGGATACGGTCTTCCGAGACAGATATTTTCCATTCCCGTAAATGCCGGGATCAGGACGTTGTCCTGAAAGATGATGTTGATCCCAAGATTCCGGCTCTCTTCCGGCCGGATCGCCTCCGGGAGATCTTTTCCGTTCCACAGGATGCTTCCGCCGTCTCTCTTATAGACGCCGCCGAGGATCTTGATGAACGTAGACTTTCCGGCTCCGTTCTCACCGACGAGGCCATGGACCTCCCCCTCACCGAGGGAGAAGTCCAGACCTTTCAGTGCGTATACACCGTTAAATTGTTTTTCTACGCTCTTTACATCCAGCAACATCCTGTATTACCTGCCTTATCGTTTCTTCGTGCTCCGCACTGCCTGAGACCCTGCGCCACGTTTTCTCTTACTGTGCATTCTCCTGTGTGATCAGCTCCGCCGGTGCGTACATCTCACCTTTTTCGATCTCTTCACCGTCAAAGTATTTCTCCATCTGCTCACAAACGATATCTGCCATTCCTTCGAAATTCTGTTTTACCGTCGCCTTTAAGTTTGTTCCGTCCTTGATCATCTCGACTGCCTGCTCGTTTCCGTCAACGCCTGTGACGATCACTTCATCGCGTCCTGCTTCCTGAAGTGCCTTTGCAGCGCCGATCGCCGGTTCATCCCATGCCGCAAATACAGCCGTGATGGAATCCTTTTCCGGGTTTGCCGTTAAGAGGTTTGCAACGATGTCCTGCGCGTCGTTGATCGGCTGCTCTGCCGGAACATGCTGCTCTGTGATCAGCTTGATATCCGGATATTCCTTAATAATATCGTCAAATGCCTCGCAGCGCTTTACAACGCC
>CAKRNI010000226.1 GCA_934370915.1 uncultured Lachnospiraceae bacterium | reverse complement strand
AAAAAGAACAGCAGCGAGATCGGTGGCAGCCGTTGTCGGAGCAGCAATGGTGCTGACAGCGTGCGGAGGCGGAAACAATGCGGCGGCAACGACCGCGGCGGCAGGCGGCAGTGAGACTCAGGCGACAGCGGAAAGCTCCGGCGGCGGAAATATCACAAAGACAGATATCGTCTTTGCCCAGGCCTCTGACGTCGTGACACTGGATCCGGCAGGACAGCAGGATACCACTTCCGGTGTACTTATGAAACATGTGTACAGTACCTTGATGGATATCGATGATGATGGCAACCTTGTTCCGGATCTGGCAGAGAGCTACGAGATGAAGAGTGATACGGAATATACCTTCACCCTGAGACAGGACGCATGCTTCTCTGATGGCACGCCGGTTACAGCGAAGGATGTAAAGTTTACATTTGACCGCGCGAAGGATATGCCGAAGACGAAATCCAATACCTCCAAGATCGAGGAGGTTATCGCGGATGACGATCAACATGTTACCTTCAAGCTGACACAGCCGTATGCAGCTTTTAAGACGATCATTACAAACAGCAACTTAAGCATCGTCTCCGAGGCGGCGGTCACAGCGGCGGGAGAGTCCTACGGTGATGTTGACAATGTTCTCGGATCCGGTGCGTTCACAGTTACCGAGTGGGTCCCGAACGACCACTACACCCTGGCAAGAAACGAAAAATACTGGGATGAGATGCCGATCGCTACAACGATCACCTGCCGCGTGATCCCGGAGGGAAGCGCCCGCGCCATTGCCCTTGAGGCAGGAGAGGTCGATCTTGTATGGAATGTTGACGCGACAGACTGTGCGAACATCGAGGCAAATCCGGATGTGACGCTGTTGAGCCAGACGTCTTCTTCCATCGAATATCTCGGTATGAATACGACAAAAGAGAAATTCAAGGATGTGAGAGTCAGACAGGCGATCAATTACGCGCTGGATAAACAGACATTTGTTGATACGATCATTGAGGGCCGGGGAACTGTAGCAAACAGCTACATCAACTCGATGATCCCGGGCTGGACCGACGAGGTGGAAGCTTATCCGTATGATCCGGCGAAGGCGAAAGAACTTCTTGCGGAAGCCGGTTATCCGAATGGATTCGAATGCAAGATCTATGTAAACGGCGACGTTCGTACCCGTTCCGCCCAGATCATTCAGGCCCAGCTTGCAGAGGTTGGAATCACGGTTGATATCTCTACCTATGAGTGGGGCGCTCTTCTCGATTCCTTAAATGCAGGTGAGCATGAGATGTTCCTCCTCGGATGGTCGAATTCAAGCTTCGACGCGGATGGAAGTACTTACCAGTTATTCTATTCCGGAAACCATGGAGCAACCGGTAACCGTGCATTCTTAACTGATGATAAAGTCGATGAGCTGATCATCAACGCGCAGAAAGAGAGTGACGATACCAAGCGTATGGAGTTCTACAAAGAGCTTCAGGTATATCTCCACGAGATCTCCCCGTGGTGTCCGTTATACTACAAAAATGACAATGTCGGTGTCCGCGCAGACTTAAAGGGATTCAAGCTTCACAAGGGCGCAACGCACTACCTTGGCAACTGCCACTATGAAGATTGATAATATTTAAAATGTGAAAGACGGGGGCAGGCATGAAGGTGTCTGCCCCCTTTTCAATGACACGCACCCGTGCGAAGATGCAGATCGCCGCAAGCGGCCACACGGATGCCCGGAGGTGTAAGGACACATTCTTTGAAAATTACACAAAAAATACTGGAAATGCATGGATTGTTCGGTTATAATGTCACTATCATGTATAGTAAGATGTATAGTGAATTATAACTATTCAGAGAATTCGCTGATAAAATGGGGATAGGGCTGAATAGTAAAACAGGAGGAGATGAGCATGGGAATTCTCGAAGAAGTAAACGCAAGCTATGAAAAACTCAGCCCGGTTCAGAAAAGGATCGCGGATTTTATCTTCAAATATCCGGATCAGGTCTGCTTTTACTCCCTGAAAGAGCTTTCGGAGACACTGGGTGTGACGGAGGTGACCATATTAAGGTTCACAAAGAAGATCGGGGCCCAGAGCTTCGTGGAGATGAAGAACCGTCTTCGGGAGCATTTGCAGACGAGACTTGTCCATGGGGACGGTTTAAACAGGATCGCGGATCATGTGGGCGGGATCCGGTTCGGTGATCACGACAAGGAGAAGATGTTTCAGGAGTTCGTCGCGAACGAGAAGAATGTGATCGCGAAGACCTTTGAACAGGTCTCCTTAAAAGATATCCTCTCTGCAGTGGCGATCATCAGGCAGTCCCGGAAGATCTATGTGGTGGGAAGCGAGCTTGTGACAGGGCTCTGTGCCTACACGACGAGAAGACTCCTGACATTGGGGTTGGAGGCGCTCGATCTCTCGAATCTGAGCCGGGCTCTCTACAATAACTATCTGGCCCACGCCACGCCGGAGGACTGCGCGATCATCTTTTCAGCACCCGGATACGCGAAACATATCGTGAATACCGCAAGATATCTCGACAAGAAAAAGATCCCGCAGATCGCCATCACGGATCAGAGGACTTCACCGATCGCGTCCTACGGAACGACCGTTTTTACCTGCAATAACCACGACCTGTTCTTTTATAATTCCGTGATGGGATATATGTCTGTGGCGAATGCCCTGATATATTTTGCCGCCATGGATAACCCGGAGGAGACGAATAAACGCCGTGGGCGCCTCTCGGAAGTGAGAAGTGCGATCGGCAGCATTGACTTCGTTAAAGACAGTTTATAGGCAGCGGATCCTCGAAGGGGCAACCTATCAGCATAATAGGAGTATAGTAAATACAATACAAAAAAGATAACTATAATTTGTTAAAATTGCTAAAACAACCCTGTATAAATTGAAAATTATTGACAAATATGTTCAAAACTGTTATTCTTGGTTCATAAGAACGAACTAAGTACTGCATGACGGGTATAGTGAACACTGACATATGCTACCGTTATGAAGTGCGACCGCTGTGGGGAGCGGAAGAAAATAACAGGAGGAATTTGTAAATGAAAAGAAGGGGTATTGCAAGAACAACAGCAATGGCAATGGCAGCAGCTATGATCCTTACAGCCTGCGGAGGTGGCGGAGGTGGAAACACTGATCAGTCTGCAAACGCACCGACAGGCGGCAGCGCACAGACAGCTACCGATAACGGCGGAAGCGGCGAGATCACAAAGACAGATATCGTTGTGGGTATGGGCGCAGACGTTGTCACACTGGATCCGGCAGGACAGCAGGATACCACATCCGGAGTACTGATCCATCACGTATACAGCACACTGATGGATATCGACGAGGAAGGAAACCTTGTTCCGGATCTTGCTGAGAGCTTTGAGATGAAGAGCGATACAGAGTACACCTACAAGCTTCGGGAGGATGCGTGCTTCTCTGACGGAACACCGGTAACAGCGAAGGATGTCAAATTTACATTTGACCGCGCGAAGGATATGCCGAAGACAAAGTCCAATACCTCAAAGATCGCAGAGGTTATCGCGGACGATGATTACCACGTAACCTTCAAGCTCACACAGCCATACGCAGCATTCAAGACGACCGTTACCTCGACAAACTTAAGTATCGTTTCTGAGGCAGCTGTCACAGCAGCGGGCGATGCTTACGGCGATGTGGAGAATGCACTCGGATCCGGTGAGTTCACGGTTAAGGAGTGGGTTCCGAATGATCACTACACCCTGGTAAAGAACGAAAAATACTGGGGTACAGAGCCGATCGCAACTTCCATTACCGTCCGCGTAATCCCGGAGGGAAGTGCAAGAACGATCGCTCTTGAGGCAGGAGAGGTCGATCTTGTATGGAACGTTGACCCGACAGACTGTGCGAACGTGGAAGCAAACTCTGATGTTGCGCTTCTCTCCCAGCCGTCTTCTTCCATCGAGTACCTTGGAATGAATACAACAAAAGAGAAGTTCTCCGATGAGAGAGTCCGTCAGGCAATCAACTACGCGTTGGATAAACAGACCTTCGTTGATACGATCGTTGAGGGCCGCGGAACTGTAGCAAACAGCTACATCAACTCCACGATCCCGGGATGGACAGACGAAGTGGAAGCTTATCCG
>CAKRNI010000225.1 GCA_934370915.1 uncultured Lachnospiraceae bacterium | reverse complement strand
TTATCAGAAAACTTTTCTTTCTGGGTGTTCATTCCCACGTAGTCAATACCTGTTGACGGCTGCGAAAGAAGTTTTACGTCGGGATTTGACTCTACATTTGCGCAGTCTGTCGGATCTACGCTCCAGACAACATCAATCTCTCCTGCTTCAAGAGCGATCGTGCGGGCACTTCCTTCCGGGATCACACGACAGGTAATAGAGGTTGCGATCGGCATCTCCCCCCAATAATTATCGTTTCTTACAAGAGTATAATGATCGTTTGGCACCCACTCTGTTACTTTAAATGGCCCTGATCCGAGAAGATTATCCACATCACCATATGAATCTCCCGCTTCCGTCACGGCTTTCTCTGAAAGGATACTCAGGTTGTGCTGTGTTACGATTGTTTTAAATGCTGCATACGGCTCTGTCAGTTTAATCGTTACCTCATGATCCCCATTTACGGTAACCTCCTCGATCTTTGAGGTATTCGACTTTGTCTTCGGCATTCCCTTCGCGCGATCCAGAGAAAATTTAACATCCTGAGCTGTCACCGGAGTGCCGTCCCAGAAGCAGGCATCCTCGCGGAGTTTAAACACATACTCCGTGTCGCTCTTCATCTCATAGCTTTCTGCCAGATCCGGAACCACCTTTCCTTCATTATCAACGTCTAAAAGCGTACTGTACGCATGTTTCATCAGCACACCCGAAGTCGTATCCTGTTGTCCCGCAGGATCAAGCGTAACAATATCCGACGCCTGACCGACAACGATATCTGTTTTTGTGATCTTCCCGCTTTCTGTACTCTCAGAAGCTGTCTGAGTCTCTCCTCCGGAAGAAGCACCTGTCGTAGGAGCTGTAGTGTTTCCACCTCCACAGGCTGTGAGCACCATTGCTGCCCCCATAAGTGCCGCCATCGACCTCGCTGCTGTTCGTTTTTTCATTCGCATATCCTCCCTCTTATTTTCAGACAGGTATTTCATTTGCACTGTCCTTCTCAAAATTTATGAAATAAGAATATCACCATTTGTTACTTATTGTCAATTAAATTCGTTATTTCACGATTGTTTTGGTGATTTTGTATATTTTACTTCCTATTTTTCGACATTATGTACACGTGCAAGGAACATATGTCTTTATTGACTCGTAGAAGCAAAAAAGGCACTGAAAGCCGTTTCTGCTTAGGAAGCGACTTTCAATGCCTCAATCTGACGCAGCAGATGCGCAGACCTGCTGAATCATTACTTTTTATTTTACAACAATATTTACGATCTTCTTCGGAACATAGATCTCCTTCACGATGTTTCCGGTGATCTTTCCTTCTACCGCAGCTTTACCTGCAGCGATCGCATCCTCTTTTGCGATGTCAGCCGGAACCATGATGACCGCTTTTACCTTACCGTTTACCTGTACGGCAACCTCGATCTCATCGTCCTTCATCGCTTCCTCATCGCACTCCGGCCATGTCGCGTGGAATACGCTGTCTGTGCCTCCAAGCTCTCTCCAGAGCTCCTCGCCGAGATGCGGAGTAAACGGAGCCAGTAAGATCACGAAGGTCTTTAAGGTCTCCTTGTCGATTCCGCCTTCCTTCTTTGCGACGTCTGTGAGCTTGTTGCAGTACTCCATGAATCCGGATACTACGGTATTCAGGCTGAACTGGTTGAAACGTGTCTCGATATCGTAGACAAGCTTGTGGCGAAGCTTCACCATCTCCTTTGTCTCCTTGATATCCTTGTCTTTGCTGTCCATCACAAGGTTGTAGAAACGATTCAAGAATCTGGCAACGCCCTCGATTCCTCTGTCATCCCACTCGGCATCAAGCTCCGGCGGTCCAACGAAGAGCTCGTACATTCTTAACGCATCACAGCCGTAATCTCTTACGAGATCATCCGGGGAAACGACATTTCCTTTGGACTTACTCATCTTGATACCGTTCTTACCGGTGATCATGCCCTGATTGAACAGCTTCTTGAACGGCTCATCAAAGTCAATTACTCCGATATCATATAAGAACTTCGTGTAGAATCTGGAGTACAGGAGGTGAAGAACGGCATGCTCAACACCGCCGATATACATATCTACCGGAAGGTACTTGTCTGCTTTCTCTTTGGATACGAGTTCCTGATCGTTCTTGTTATCTACATAACGTAAGAAGTACCAGGAGGAACCGGCCCACTGAGGCATTGTGTTTGTCTCACGTTTTGCCGGAGCGCCACAGCACGGGCAGGTGGTGTTTACCCAGGAGTCGATCGCCGCAAGCGGGGACTCACCGGTACCGGTCGGCTGATAGCTCTCAACCTCCGGAAGTTTTAACGGAAGCTGGTCTTCCGGAACCGGAACATTGCCGCACTTCGGGCAGTGAACGATCGGGATCGGCTCGCCCCAGTAACGCTGACGGGAGAATACCCAGTCACGGAGCTTGTAGTTGACAGTCTTTTTACCGATACCCATCTTCTCGATGATGTGCGGAGCTTCTTTCTTTAATACGGAGGATTCCATGCCGTTCCACTCGCCGGAGTTGATCATGGTTCCCTTCGCGTCTGTGTAAGCTTCTGTCATATTCTCGATCTCTTTGCCATCCTGGGCAATGACCTGGATGATCGGGAGACCAAATTTCTTTGCGAACTCGAAGTCACGGTCATCATGGGCCGGTACGCACATGATCGCGCCGGTACCGTAGTCAGCAAGTACATAGTCGGACAGCCAGATCGGAACCTCTTTGCCATTTAACGGGTTGATGGCGTAGGAGCCCGTGAATACGCCAGTCTTTTCCTTGCCCTGGAGACGGTCTACGTTGGACTTCATGGAAGCGTCGAAGATGTACTTCTCTACTGCTTCTCTTGTCTCGTCCGTTGCCAGCTCTTTCGCGAGCTTGTGCTCCGGGGAGAGGACCATGAAGGTTGCGCCGTGAAGTGTATCCGGTCTTGTTGTGTAGACGGTAATCTTCTCATCGCGTCCCTTAACCGGGAAGTTTACCTCTGCGCCGTAGGATTTACCGATCCAGTCTGTCTGCATCTTTTTAACTTTCTCCGGCCAGTCGAGCTTGTCGAGGTCGTTTAAGAGACGGTCTGCGTACGCTGTGATCTTTAACATCCACTGGCGGAGGTTCTTCTTTGTAACCGGTGTGCCGCAGCGCTCGCAGCAGCCATTTACAACTTCCTCATTTGCGAGACCTGTCTTACAGGACGGGCACCAGTTGATCGGGAATTCTTTCTCGTATGCAAGACCTTTTTTGAACATCTGTACGAAGATCCACTGGGTCCATTTGTAGAAGGACGGATCTGTCGTGTTTACTTCCATATCCCAGTCATAGAGCGCTGCGATCTGGTTGATCTGGCGTTTGATATTTTTGATATTTGACGCTGTGGAGATTGCCGGATGAACGCCCATCTTGATCGCGTAGTTCTCAGCCGGAAGACCGAATGCGTCCCATCCCATCGGATGGATCACATATTTGCCCTTTAATAACTGATAACGGCTCCATACATCGGAGATTACATAACCTCTCCAGTGACCTACATGAAGTCCGCTGCCGGACGGATACGGGAACATATCCAGGCAGTAATATTTTTCTTTCTTTCCATCATTGACATTGATCGGATTCTTTTCCCAGTTCTCACGCCACTTGCTCTCAATGGCGGTGTGGTTGTACTGTGCCATGACGCTTTTCTCCTCCATTTCATATCGTTGAAGGCGGTACAAAAATACGCTCCGCGGATTTCGCCCGCCGCCGCTGCATTTACCAGAATCCGGGAGCTGCCCGGTCCTGTTCGATTGCCTGACCGCTTTTCCGGCTGCCGGACAACAAAAAAGTCCCTCTATCTCTATCATAATTTTATAGAGACGTGGGGGACTTAGCTTCTCACGCGGTACCACTCTATTTCATACAGGGCTTTCACCCGTATGCACTCATTTTCCGATAACGGCGGAAACCGGCAATGCCTATCTGAGAATATCCGCAGACAGCGTATCGTTTTCCCGCTGCTCTGCCCGCTCTTTCAGCATGCTGCTCCGAGGCGAGTTCGGAAAGCTTCTGGACTCTGCCTCGCACCGCCCGGCAGTTCTCTGTACCCCGTCTTCTCTCTTACTGTTCCTCTTCGACGCATTTTAACTCAATAAATTTACCATAGAATCCCGGTTCTGTCAAGGTGTCATGCATGGTTC
>CAKRNI010000224.1 GCA_934370915.1 uncultured Lachnospiraceae bacterium | reverse complement strand
ATTCTGTGCTGAAGAATATCGTTGACGCGCCGATCCATGTGCAGAAGCGCGACAAGGAGACGGTATATCAGGAAGCGAGAGAGCTGTTAAAGAAGATGGGACTGGCGGACAAGGAAGACTATTATCCCTGCCAGTTATCCGGAGGACAGTGCCAGCGTGTGGCGATTGCCCGTGCATTGGCATTGAACCCGAAGATCCTGTTTTTCGATGAGCCGACATCAGCTCTGGATCCGGAGCTGACAGCCGAGGTGTTAAAGGTGATCCGTTCGCTGGCGGATCTGAACATCGCCATGGTGATCGTCACCCACGAGATGGCGTTTGCAAGGGATATTTCCCACCGCGTGATCTTCATGGAAGGCGGTGTGATCGTCGAGGAAGGCACGCCGGAGAAGGTATTCTCCTCGGAAAATGAGAGAATGAAGAGCTTTCTGGGAAGATATGGGGAGATTCTGTAATTATGTTGACCTCTCTTGCATTGATATTTTTAGTGGGACTTTCCGCCGCCGCGATCTGCGGACGGCTGCGGCTGCCGCGTATTATCGGCATGCTGTTCACGGGAATCATTCTGGGGCCGCATGTTTTAGGTCTTCTGGATGACAAGATTCTATCGATCTCATCGGAACTCCGGCAGATGGCGCTCATCATTATTTTATTGAAAGCGGGACTTTCCTTAAATCTTGCGGATTTGAAAAAAGTAGGTCGTCCGGCGATCATGATGTCTTTTGTACCGGCAAGCTTTGAGATTTGTGGATATCTGCTCTGTGCGCCGATGATTCTGGGGATAACGAGAATTGAGGCGGCAGTCATGGGCGCGGTCCTGGCGGCGGTGTCTCCGGCGGTCGTAGTGCCGCGGATGGTACAGCTCATGGAAAGTGGATATGGAACGGAAAAGAGTATTCCACAGATGATCTTAGCGGGAGCGTCCTGCGATGATATTTTTGTAATCGTACTGTTTTCCACATTTTCCGGGATGGCTCAGGGCGGTACGGCGGACATGAAACAGTTTTTAAATATCCCGGTGTCCATTGTTCTTGGAATTTTGCTGGGCGCGGTCGTTGGATATTTTTTGAGCCTCTTTTTTGAGACCGCCTATGCGAAAGAGCATTATGTGAGAAACAGTATGAAGGTCATAATCGTTCTTGGAGTTTCCTTCCTTCTGATGGCTGTGGAGACATGGGTGAAGGTTTATGTATCAGTGTCCGGTCTGCTGGCGGTAGTCAGCATGGCATGCGTTCTGAAGATCAAATGTCCGAAATCTGTCTCGGGAAGACTCTCGGAGAAATTCGGAAAGCTCTGGATCGCGGCGGAAGTTGTCTTATTTGTGCTGGTCGGCGCAGCGGTTGATATCCGGTATACGGCGACGGCCGGAGCCGCGGCGATACTCATGATCCTGCTGGCATTGGTGTTCCGCACTGCCGGTGTTCTTGTGTGCATGGCGGGAACGGCATTGGATAAGAAGGAACGAGTATTTACGGTGATCGCGTATCTGCCGAAAGCGACGGTACAGGCGGCGATCGGTTCTGTTCCGATGGCAATGGGACTTGCCTGCGGTCAGATCGTGTTGTCAGTGGCGGTCCTTGCAATCCTGATCACGGCACCGCTTGGGGCGATCGGAATGGATATGACGTATAAGAAGCTGCTGAAAAAACAGGAAAATTTCTCATAATATAAAATTAGATTTGAAAAAATATCGGATGTGGGCTATAATGAGCGCAAAATGTGCGGTATCAGGCAGGCATTCTCATCAGGGGCGTTTTGCTTCACGGAGCTGATATTTGAGATACCGCAAAACAGGAGGCAATTATGGATTTCGAAAAATTATGTGCAGAAAGATATTCTCTTAGAAAATATGCAGATCGCCCGGTGGAGGCAGAAAAGCTGGAAAAGGTGCTGGAGGCAGGTCACAATGCACCGACTGCCCACAATCTCCAGCCGCAGCGCATTCTTGTGATGCAGAGCCGAGAGGCATTAGAAAAAGCAGAGGAGTGCACCGCATGCAAGTTCCATGCACCGGTGATCCTTGTTGTCGCGTATGATCCGGCGAAGGCATGGAACCGCGAAGGAGATATGAAGAATCACGGCGAGATCGACGCAACGATCGCGGCGACACAGATGATGCTTCAGGCGGCGGATCTCGGTCTCGGAACCTGCTATGTCGGCATGTTCAGCCAGGAGAAGCTTCATGAGCTGTTCCCAGAGATGAAGGGGCTTGTCGCGACAGCGATGCTGCCGCTCGGATATCCGGCAGAGACGGCGCATCCGTCAAGACTTCACACCGACAGAATGCCGTTAGATGAGATGGTGATCCGTCTGTAAAAGCATATACATAGATTCAGACCTGCCAAAGTGGAGAAAAGCCACAGGCAGGTCTCTTCTTTTTTAAAGTGTTCGTGGCATAAAAACTTTTGTTCGTATAAAAAATACACAAAACATCTTTTTTTGTGGTAAAATAGCGGACAGGAGGCAGCCTGAGATGACCGCTTCTGTTACTCAGTATTGAAAAACGGAGGAATGACAGATGGAATATAAGGTTTCCGAGAAGATTCAGAAGAAATTCGACACACTGACAAAGGACGCAAAGGTTCAGAGAGCTCTTCAGTTTATGGAAGATGACCAGAATGAGGTTATCGACAGACAGATTGAGCTTACCCTGATCCCGGCACCGACAAACCATGAGCAGAAAAAGGCATCGAGACTTCTTGAAATGTTTAAGGAGGAAGGGCTTACAGACTGCCATATCGACGAGTACGGCAACTGCGTCGGCATCCGAAAAGGTACCGGCGGCGGAAAGACGGTTCTTGTAGAGGGACATATGGACACGGTATTCCCGCTTGATACAAAGCTTGAAATCGTCCGTGAGGACGGCTTTATCAAATGCCCGGGAATCGTGGACGATACGAGAGGATGTGCGACCGTCCTGTCTACGATCCGCGCTTTAAACGCGGCAGGAATTGAGACAAAGGGTGATATCCAGTTTGTCGGAACCGTTCAGGAGGAAGGAACCGGCGCGTTAAAAGGAATGCAGTATTATGTAAATCATCATCCGGAGCTGGACGCCAGCATTTCCGTTGACGGCCCGGGATTTCAGGAGATCACCTATGAGGCGACCGGAATCCAGACATACGAGATCAACTTCCACGGCATCGGCGGACATGCCTGCGGAGCTTTCGCGAAGGTAGCAAACCCGATCCATGCGGCCGGACGCGCGATCGCGAAGATTGCTGAAATCCAGGTTCCGAAGGAGCCGATGACCACATTTGCGGTGACTACCATGCAGGCAGGAAGCTTCGAGGCTGTTCATGCGATCGTTCCGGTGGCACAGATCCGCTTCAACTTCCGTTCGAACTCTCAGGAAGAGCTTGAGAAGCTCCGCAAGAAGATCTTTGATGCCATCGATGAGGCATGCAAGGAAGAGACAGAGCGCTGGGGCATGGATACGATCACATACGATGTAAAACATATCTGTGATGTCAATGCCGGTCATCAGGATGCCCATGCGCCGATCGTAGAGGGCGCTATGGCGGCGGCAGAGTATCTGGGATGCGAGGAGCCGAAGCTTGGAAACGGTGGTTCCACAAACTGCAATCGTGCTCTGGAAGCAGGACTCCCGGCAGTGTGCCTCGGCATGGGCGCGGATTATGATATCCACGCGCATATGCTTTCCGAGCAGTTTAAGGTCGAGGGCGCATATAAGGGCTGCCAGCAGACACTGCTGCTTGCGCTGCTCTGCGCGGGCATGGATGATGTGGAGAGCATTATCGAAAAATAGCAGGATAAAATGAAGGCTTAACATGAAAACGGCACAGACCTGTCAGGGAAATGGCGGGTGTGTGTCGTTTTTGGTTTGAATAATCACCTTGACACTATGTAGTGCGTTGGATAAAATAGAGAATGACAGTTGGATTGTGCCGATTTGAAGTCGAAAGCGTGTTGCAAGCTTGCTTGCATAAACGCTTTTGAATGAAAAGCGGTATAAGGGCAACGCCCGAAGCTTCTTGGGCGCCGGAGGCGAACAAGAAGAGAGCAATCCGGTAACTGAAAAATAAAAAAGGCAGGATGGAATCATGAAAAAATTAAGAATGCTTCTTCCGACAGGCGCTGTGATCGGCATGCTGGCGGTGGGAACAGCGTTTCCTGCGATGGCAGCGACAAATGATGATACGGCAAAATTTGTACGCGGCACTACGATCAATGCGGTGGATGTCTC
>CAKRNI010000223.1 GCA_934370915.1 uncultured Lachnospiraceae bacterium | reverse complement strand
TTCCATCCCATTCCGAGATGACCGGTGAGAAAATAATCTACATCGTCAAGAATTCCGCCCTCCGCGATAGACTGGGCGCCACGGACACCTTCCTCCGCCGGCTGGAAAATGACTTTGATGGTTCCGGAGAGCTCATCTTTGATCTCATTTAAGGCAATACAGGTGTGAAGTCCGAGAGACGCGTGGCCGTCATGGCCGCAGGCGTGCATGCATCCATCATGAATCGAGCAGAAACCGTCTTTTACCGGAGGGCGGTCCGTGTCAGTGCTCTCGGTGACATCGTTGCAGTCGATATCAAAGCGGAGCGCCAGCATTGGACCTGGTTTTCCAGTCTCAATCACAGCGCAGAGACCGGTAAAGCCGTCCATCTCCTTTATGATCTCCGGGTCAGCGCCCTCGTTCAGCGCACGGTCGATGGCGCTTTTTCGGACTGTCTCGGACGGATAAGCCCAGAGGTAATCCTTGTTGATGATCTCTTTTCCGAATTTTACAGGGATCCCATGTTCTTTTAATTTCTCAATTAAAAGAGCAGTGGTGCGGTATTCCTGCCAGCCGGTTTCCGCATATTTGTGGAGATCACGGCGTGTTGTGAGCATGGAATCTTCATATTTTTTTAATTCATATAGAAGGGTCTGAATATCCATGGATGGTTCCTCCTTGTGATGGTTAAAATAAATACAGAATCGTGCAAACATCTTTGTGGAAAGAATTCCGAGATATTTTTAGTATAAAATTTTATAAAATTAAAGTCAATGAAAAGAACAAAAGCGAGAAGCTTTTGTACAAATTTGCTATTAATCATCACCGAAAAGAGGTGGGAGCCTTCTAAAATGAGATAATCATCCGGCAAAGAAATGAGGGAAAATGCAGGAGATAGTAAAAGGATGATAGTTTAGGATTCATGTCGAATAAACACGAGGACTGTCAAGCGAATCTGTTTGCTTTTTGCCGCTTTTCGGAGTAAAATAAAACTCACCAGAGAAAAAAGGAGAAAAAAATTAATGACAGGAGCAGATGTAAGCTTCGTTCATCTCGGGATATCGATCCCACATATGGTGAAGAGTTTTTCAATCGGAGGAATATCGTTTGCGTACTACGGACTGATCATCGGAATTGGAATGATCGCGGGACTTTGTGTCGCCCAGTCCGACGCGAAGCGCAGGGGACAGGACCCTGATATTTACCTTGATTTTGCGCTTTACGGAATTATCTTTTCCATCATCGGAGCGCGGATCTATTATGTTTTTTTTCAGTGGGCCTACTATAAGGACCACCTGATGGAAATCCTGAACTTAAGGAAAGGCGGACTTGCGATCTACGGAGGAGTGATCGCCGGGATCCTGACGCTGCTTGTATTTACCAGGAAACGCCGCCTTTCCTTTTTGTCCATGGCGGACAGTGCGTGCCTTGGACTTGTAACCGGACAGATGATCGGAAGATGGGGCAATTTTATCAACTGCGAGGCTTTCGGCCGCTACACAGACTGCCTGTTTGCCATGCGGATCAGGCGCAGTATCGTGAATGAGAGCATGATCTCACAAAACCTCCTCGACCATCTGATCGTTGAGAATGGAATCGAGTACATTCAGGTCCATCCGACGTTCCTCTATGAGTCACTGTGGAATTTCGGACTTCTGATGTTCATGCTCTGGTTCCGCAAGCGGAAAACGTTCACAGGGGAAATGCTTTGTATCTATCTCGCCGGATACGGAATCGGAAGGGCGTGGATCGAAGGGCTGCGGACGGATTCTCTCCTGATACCGGGTACCCAGATTGCGGTATCCCAGGCATTGTCTGTTGTGCTGGCGACCGTCTCTCTTGTGATCCTTATTTACAACAGGAGAAAGGCTTTCGTCCAGAGAAAGGAAGCAAACTGATATGGAGAGCAGGGAAGAGCTGGTAAATCAGATCGAGGAGGCGAGAAAACGACTGAATGGAAGTATCGACGGAAAAGAGGCATATGATCTGATCTACCAGTACAGTGTGGAACTCGACCGGCTGATCGAACAGTATATGGAAGCGGGATATTGAGAATCCGCAGTACATAAAAATCGAATATACTCCAGATAAAACGTAAAAAGCTGCCTGAAAAGGCGGCTTTTTCGCATTTTATAGGAAGATTTCCATAAAATGGCATCTTGTTTTGTACTGAAAAAATGAAAAATTCCTTGCTATTTTAAAGTAAATGTACTAAGATTACATTAGAAGTGGTGGAAAGTGGATAAAAGTGGTTTAAAATGGTGGATCGGTGGATCACGATGGACCACAGAATCACAGGAGTGAGCAATGTTCATTGGAGAGTACAGTCATACAATCGATGCAAAAGGCCGTCTGATTGTCCCTTCCAAATTCCGTGAGCAGCTGGGCGATGAGTTCGTTGTCACAAAGGGATTGGATGGGTGTCTCTTCGTGTACGAAAATTCCGAGTGGAAATCTTTTGAGGAAAAACTCCACGCACTTCCTCTTACGAATGCCAACGCCAGAAAGTTTTCGAGATTTTTCCTGGCTGGTGCCTGCGCCTGTGAGGTGGACAGGCAGGGAAGGATCCTGATCCCTTCTGTTTTAAGAGAATTCGCGAAGCTGGAAAAAGACGTTGTATTGGTCGGCGTCGGAAGCCGGATCGAGATCTGGAACAAGGCGGTCTGGAACGAGAAGAATGTCTACGATGACATGGAAGAAATTGCAGAAAATATGGAAGGTCTTGGCATATGATTTTTGAACATAAATCAGTCCTGCTGATGGAAACCGTCGACAGCCTGAACGTAAAACCGGATGGGATCTACGTGGACGGGACTTTAGGCGGCGGTGGACATGCATACGAAGTATCACGGAGACTCGGCGAAGAGGGCCGACTGATCGGAATCGATCAGGACGCGGACGCGATCGCAGCGGCAACGGAACGTCTTCTCCCTTTTAAAGATAAAGTTACGATCGTCAGAAGCAATTATAAGAATATCCGGGAAGTGCTCTTTAACCTTGGAATCGAAAAGGTGGATGGCATTTATCTGGATCTTGGCGTGTCTTCTTACCAGCTGGATACGGCGGACCGTGGATTCTCCTACAGAGAGGACGCCCCGCTGGATATGAGAATGGATCAGAGAAACGACAAGACCGCGGCGGATATCGTAAACGGCTACAGCGAGATGGAGCTGTATAGAATTATCCGCGATTACGGTGAGGACCGTTTCGCAAAGAATATCGCGAAGCACATCGTCAGAGAGAGGGAGATTCACCCGATCGAGACAACACTGCAGCTCGCAGAGATCATCCGCGGTGCGATTCCGGCAAAGATCCGTGCTGAGGGCGGACATCCGGCAAAACGGACGTTTCAGGCGATCCGCATTGAATTAAACCACGAGTTAGATGTGTTAAACGATTCCATCGACACAATGATCGACCTCTTAAATCCGGGCGGACGTTTATCGATCATTACGTTCCACTCCCTGGAGGACCGCATCGTGAAGACGAGATTCCGCACAAATGAAAATCCGTGTATCTGCCCGCCGGATTTCCCGGTATGTGTATGCGGAAGAAAGAGCAAAGGCCGCGTTGTGACGAGAAAACCGATCGTCCCGTCAGATGAGGAACTGGAAGAGAACAGAAGATCAAAGAGTTCGAAACTGCGGGTGTTCGAGAGAAGCTGAGCCCCCAAAAGTACAGAAAAAGCAGAAAGTTTATGATAAAAGTTCAGCAGATCTGCATGTTCCTAAAATCGACAGCAGGGGAACATGAGCAGAACGGCACTGGACTGTTGCAGATATATTAGAAAGGAAGTGATGGTATGGCAGCAAGGAGACGGAGAAGAGCCCCGCAGACCGAAGAATATGTAGAGGGAAATACTGTCCGTAAAGTCGAGCGTGTTCCCCACTATGAGGAGCAGGAGAGAGGACATCAGCAGAAGCGGAATGTATCCCATACCGTTACAGTTCGGAGAAATCAGGAAAAAGCGCTTCAGATGAATCTTTTTTCCGTATTGTTGCTGACAGTGGCGGTGATCTGCACACTGTATATCTGTGTGAGCTATTTAAAGCTTCAGTCTTCCGTCACGGCGAGACTCAACCATATTGAGAGTCTGGAGGAAAGTATTGAAAAGCTGAAAGGGGATAACGACGCCCTTCTCACAAGGATCAACACGTCGGTGGACCTGGATTATGTGTATAAGGTAGCGACTGAGGAACTGGGAATGGTTTATGCCAATAAGGACCAGGTCCGCTT
>CAKRNI010000222.1 GCA_934370915.1 uncultured Lachnospiraceae bacterium | reverse complement strand
ATTCCCGTAGCTTTCATAACGTCTATTCCTCCTGCATACCACTGCTTCCATATCGTGTGACTTATGGGTAGTATGTGGAAAAATGTCGGGATTATTCTCTCTTACTTCACTTCTACTAACTCAATTTTAAAGTTCAGCTCTTTCCCCGCCATCTCATGGTTCGCGTCAAGAGTGATCATCTTCTCGTCCTTCGCGGTAACCTTCACCGGGAACGGCTGGCCGCTCTGGTTTGTGAGGTATACCTGCTGTCCAACCTCAAGGTCCTCGGAACCCGGGAGATTTGCGATCTCGAGTGTGAGGATCATATTCGGATTCGGCATTCCGTAAGCTTCCTCCGGCATCAGATGGATCTCCTTGATCTCACCGACTTCCATATCCGCAACAGCCGCGTCAAATCCCTTGATCATCTGTCCAGCGCCGCATACGAACTCTAACGGCTCGCCGCGGTCGTAGGAAGAGTCAAACTGTGTACCATCGTTAAAAGTACCTCTGTAATGTGTGCGGCATGTCTTTCCAACATTGCGTCCTGTCATCTTTAAGTTCCTCCGATATTCTCTATTATTTCCTGCACGCCTGCGTTCTATCACGGTCAGCGCAGCAAATGTGCAGACCTCATCCGCAAAACCTGCCGATAACAGGCTTTTCACGAATATTCTATAACGAAATCATGCATTCCTATCCAGTATACCTGTTAAAAAGAATATTGGCAACTTATTTCAGATACCGCTGCGCTTCCCTAAAATGAAAATTTAAATTCCACTTCTCCAAAGGGCGGTGGAGTTTACTCTTGCACAGTTGATATTTACTCATGCATACTGATATGATACTTTAATCGTCCTTCTGACAGCAGTAGAAGGAGTTTGACTATGAGTAAATATATCCCAGGCAACCAGAAGCATCTCACCATAGAGGATCGTATCTATATCCAGAATGAACTGGATAAGGGTACATCCTTTAAAGATATTGCCCGCTTTCTCTGTAAGGACCCTACTACGATTTCAAAAGAAGTGAAGGCCAGAAGAGCCTCCGATTGGTTTCACAAAGGGACTTTTCTTAATGCGAAGAACTTCTGTACCAAGCGTTTCCGTTGTAAGAAAACGAATGCCTGCAATAAGATCCTTCTTTGCGGCGTTAAATGTGCTTCCTGTCCCACCTGTAACCAGACCTGTCCGGATTTTCAAAAAGAACGCTGCAGCAAACTTGATCGGGCTCCCTACGTCTGCAATGGATGCAGTAAAAAGATCAATCATTGTACGATTGCCCACAAATATACCTACAATGCCAGGTTCGCTGATCGGAAATACCGGGAGTGTCTCAAGGATTCCAGGTCCGGAATCGCTATGACCAGACAGGAACTCCACAAAAAGGATAAGATCATCACTCCTCTGATCGATCAGGGCCAGTCTCCTTACCAGATCGTTGCAAACCATCCGGAATTGAATCTTTCCGTCCGCAGCGTTTACAACTACCTTGATATGGGACTTCTGACTGCCAGAAACGTTGATCTGAAACGTAAAGTGAAGTTTAAACCCAGAAAAGTCCATAAATCACAGATATCTGACCGCCGTGTCTTTAATGGCAGAACTTACGCTGATTTTCAACAGTTGCACCTGGAATCTTTTGTAGAGATGGACACCGTCCACTCCGCTGTTGGTTCCTCTAAAACACTGCTTACCTTCTTTTTTACAAGGGAAAAGCTGTTTCTTGCGTTCCTCATGAACCGGAATACGGAAGGATCTGTACGACTCGTTTTGGACCGTTTAGAAAAGCGTTTTGGTACCTTCGATTTCCTGACTCTGTTTGAATATATCCTCACCGACAGAGGCGCTGAATTCGGTGATCCTGATTCTCTCGAAACCGGTGTTACCGGTATCCAGAGAACCAACATTTATTACTGTGATCCCATGAGAAGCGGACAGAAAGGCGGCATTGAACAGGCACACACCATGCTCCGCATGATACTGCCGAAACGAACTACCTTTGAATTCCTGACTCAATGGGATGTGAATCTAATCACCAGCCACATCAACTCAACACCGCGGGAGAGTTTGAATGGGCGTACACCGTATGATGTCGCCCTGGAGGCTTTTGGGGAAGACGTCTTAAAAGCATTTCAGCTTAGGCGTATTGACCCTGACAAAGTCATCTTAACACCTAAGCTGATCCGCTATAACCACTAACCCATGAAGAAATCTGCTGTCAGACTGGAAGTAAACTTTTCACATTTTTCAAATGTGGCTGGTGGAATTTAGTCGTGCACACCGACCTCCAGCAGCTTGTTTGCCATACAGAAAAACAGAAAATTTCGCCATAGATTACTTGTATTATAGCATAGATTCCGCTTTTCTTCTTAAAAATCACTAGATTATAAGCAACTTTTAAAAGAGCGGTGGAATTTACTTTTGCACTGGAATTTACTTTTTCAAGTCAGCGGCAGGAATTTTCAGAAGCCAAAATTCCGTATGATCCGGTTATGAGCGCAGATTTTGCCGATCCGGAATACAAAGCATCAGTAAAATCCAGGGGGAGAGATTGCGCTTCAATTTGACCTTGTTTCGCAAGAATATTTGTACTATAATAACTGTTAACGGGATTTTGGGTAACTAGAATAACGTCCCATAAGGAGTAGTTATGAAATTACTGGCATATGAAGTAGACAAAAGACCATTTTTGGGTGTTTTCAATGAGGATGAAACCTGGGTTTATCCGATTTCGGCAGCGGGAATGGAATACCGGTCCATGAAGGACCTGATCCGCGAGGCAGGACCATCTGAGATGGAAATGCTGGATTATATTTCAAAAAAGGCACCGGGGGATGTGACCGGAGCAGCACCAGTGGAAGAAATTAAGATCGTTTCTCCGATCCCGGAGCCGGATCAGGATATCATCTGTCTGGGGATCAACTATATGGATCATGCGGAGGAATCCGCGAGGTTCCAGAAAGAGGAGTTTGCGAGACCTGAGAAGGCAATCTATTTCTCCAAGCGCGTCAACCGGACGAATGACCCGGACGGGATCATTCCGTCGCATAAAAATCTGACGAACCAGCTGGATTACGAGGCAGAGCTTGCGGTCATTATCAAAAAGGACGCAAAGGACGTAAAGCCGGAGGAGGTAAAGGATTACATCTTCGGCTATACGATCATGAACGATGTCAGCGCCAGAGAGGTGCAGACGGAACATAAACAGTGGTATTTCGGAAAGAGCCTGGATGGTTTCACACCGCTCGGCCCGTGCATCATGACGGTCGATTCCACTGCGTTTCCGCCGGTGTTAAAACTCCAGTCAAAAGTAAACGGAGAACTCCGTCAGGATTCCAACACGGGACTTTTTATCCATGGGATTGAAGAAGTGATCTGCGAACTTACAAAAGGAATGACATTAAAGGCAGGAACGATCATCGCGACAGGAACGCCGGCAGGAGTCGGCATGGGATTCGTACCGCCAAAATTCCTCAAGACAGGCGATGTTGTGGAGTGCATTATTGAAGGAATCGGGACTCTTAAGAATACTGTTGGGGAGTAAAATGAGAGGGGATTGCTTCATGTATGATCGAATGCGGCAAGAACCGGTGTGACGATAAAAAAGCACATCTCATAAAATGAAAAGTTGCCATGAAGGGAGCAAAAAAGTCAGTCAGAATGACTGGCTGCTCTTTTCGTGGCTTTTTGTTTCATAGGGAAATTCCGGAGGAACTTCCTGTGAAACAAAAAGGCATTGTGCGTCTAAGATGCGCACTTGTGTGAAAGAGAAAGATTGTCGCAAGCGACCGCGCGGTACGGGACTATGCCGGAGCATAATCCTTTCGGGCATCCAGCTGCCGGTAAATGCCGTCGCAGCAGCAGATTTTGACATAAGGAGAGAACAAAAGTGGAAGATATACGCGAAATGTTGAAAAAGGTGGCAGCAGGCGAATTGTCTGTGGATAACGCTGTCCTGGAACTGAAAAAGGAGCCGTTTACGGCGGCGGGATATGATGATCTGGGATTTGCAAAGCTGGACATACACCGGAAACTGCGCCAGGGCGCAGCGGAAGTGATCTACGGGGCGGGAAAGACTCCGGAGCAGATCGCCGGAATCGTGGAAGCAATGAAAAAACGCGGGCAGGAGACGATCCTGATCACGCGGGTGGATGAAGAAAAAAGTTTAAAAACAGAGAAACTGCTGTCGGAAATCTATCCGGACGGCAGCGGATACCGGTATTTTAAGGATGCGAAGGTCGCGATC
>CAKRNI010000221.1 GCA_934370915.1 uncultured Lachnospiraceae bacterium | reverse complement strand
GTCGACCCGAGCCATGCGGCAGGCATCCGCTTCATGGTGGAGCCGCTTGCCATGGCAGCTATCGCAGCCGGAGCCGATGGTCTCATGATCGAGGTCCACAATAACCCTGAGAAAGCCCTCTGCGACGGTGCCCAGTCCCTGACGCCGGAAATGTTCGACCATCTGATGAAAAAAGTCGATAAAGCTGCAGATTTCTTCCACTCTCTCGGTTAATCGTTGTTCTTTTCCTGAATATGCAGTATAATATTTAAATCACACCGCAATGAAACGGCAGGTCGGCGCTGAAAATGCGCCGGCCTGCCGGACGGTTGCAGACTATTAAGATTCATGGAGGTTCACACGATGGTCAGAAACACTGAAACTGCTTTTGTTCCAAATCTGCGCGGAGGCAACGGAACGATCGAGATCCGTCATATCTTAAACAAGGATGAACTCATGGGACATGCGTCCATGTACGCCCACGTGATCATCCCGGCCCACGCCAGCATCGGATTCCACCAGCATGTGGAAAACACAGAGCCGTACTACGTTCTCAAGGGAAAGGGAATCTTTGAGGACAACGATCACACCGAGACCGAGATCCACCCGGGCGATGTCTGTGTCATCGAGGTTGGCCAGAGCCACGCGATCAAAAATCCTTTTGATGAGCCGCTTGAGATCATGGCACTTGTGATCAATGAGCGCGGAAAAGAGATCTAAACCCGCGCGTCCCAGTCCATCCGGAGCAGGAACACGATAAAGATGATCGAACTCAGCGTCCACGTCAGCGGGTACGCTGAGGAGATCGTCCGGAAGACGGGAATGATCCGGATCGCGATCGTCACGTAGAGCACGCGGATACCGCACCAGCAGATCAGCATCGTAAACATCGGGACAATGGATTTTCCCACGCCGCGGAGTACTCCCGTCGCGCAGTTGGAAAACGCCAGCAGAAAGAAAAACAAGGCAACCGTTCTTCCGTGGATCGTTCCGAATTCGATCGCTTCCGGCACATCCACAAAGATCCGAAGCAGGATCGAAACCCAGATAAAAAGACAGATCCCTACAAGCTCCGCCATCGCCATTCCGAACGCCACACCCATCACGGAACCTTTCTTCGCGCGGTCCGCTTTCCCGGCACCGAGATTCTGGCTCACAAAGGTTGTCAGCGCCATGGACATGCTCATGATCGGAAGAAAGGCAATCCCCTCAAGCTTCGCGAAGGCCCCCTGTCCGGAGATTGCAAAAGCTCCGAAGGTATTGATGTTTGACTGGACCACAAGATTTCCGACACTGATCACGGAGTTCTGGAGTCCCGTCGGAAGTCCCTGTGTGATCACCTGACGGATCATAGAGCTGTTGAAGCGAAGCTCCTTAAAATGGATCGTCGCAGCTCCTCCATCCTTCACCATGCGGATCATGCATAATAAAACACTCAATCCCTGGGCGATCACCGTGGCAACAGCAGCGCCTGCGGCACTCCACTGAAATCCCGCCACAAAGATCAGATCCAGGATCATATTCACTACAGAAGAAAAGATCAGATAATACAGGGGATGGACACTGTCCCCCACTGCCCGCATGATGTTCATGCAGATATTGTACATGATGACCGTGGAGACACCGGCAAAATAGATTCCGAAGTACAGTCTCGCCTCCACCATCACGCTGTCCGGCGTGTTGAGCCAGCCGAGAAGGATCGGAACAAAAAACAAACCGATGAGCGTCGCGAAAACCGAGAACACAATTCCCAGAAGAAAGTTTGTGTGTACCGCGCACCGTAATTTTTCCTCATCCTGTGCCCCGAAATATTTCGAGATCACGACACCGCCGCCCACAGCGATCCCGGCAAAAAACGTGATCACCGACATATTCACATTCGATGATAAGCTCACCGCCGCGAAGGCATCATTGCTCGCGAAATTTCCGACGACCCAGGCATCCGCCATATTGTAAAGCTGCTGTAAAAGCTGTCCTAAAAAGATCGGGATCATAAACCTGAAAAGTCCTCGTCCGATCGGACCTTCTGTCAGATTCCCATCCTTCTTCCCACTACCGGCTCCTGCCCTTTTCCGGACTAATCCCATGCCATTTCCTCCCTCAGTATCAGACCATTCGTCCTTCATATGCTTCAGGTATTGTCCGTATAGTACGGACTTTTGTCGTTTAAGTGACACATTGTAACTAAAATAATCGTATCATGTATGACCAGGGATGTCAAGTGACTGAACGGTCCCTGATCTTATGAAAACCAAAGGAGATTTTTCTTATGCCGCAGATCAAAAAAATCACTGATCTTAAAGCGCCGGAACTCGATCTTTTTTCCAGATATTCCGAGTCCCAGCTTTTCCATATCAACGAACCAAAACCGGGGATCTTCATCGCAGAAAGCCCGAATGTGATCGAGCGCGCCCTCAATGCCGGGTATGAACCGCTCGCTGTCCTCATCGAAGAAAAACAGGCCGACGACCTGATCCCGAAGCTCTTTTTTGCTTACCCGGAGCTTCCTGTGTACACCGCAAAATTCGATCTCCTGACAAACCTCACCGGCTTTGCCTTAACCCGCGGCCTGCTCTGCGCCATGAAGCGAAAGAGCCTGCCGTCTGTGGCGGAGATCTGTGAGGGAAAATACCGGATCGCTGTCCTTGAGAATGTCATGAATCCCACAAATATCGGAGCGATCTTCCGCTCCGCCGCTGCCCTTGGAATGGACGCGGTGCTCCTGACCTCCGGCTGCAGCGATCCCCTCTACCGGAGAGCCGCCAGAGTCAGCATGGGAACCGTCTTCCAGATTCCGTGGACCTGTTTTCCGAAAAACGCGGATCTCTCCTGCGGCGGACTTGAAACACTCCGATCTTTGGGATTTCAGACGGCTGCCATGGCACTGAAGGAAGATTCCGTTTCCATTGATGATCCGAAGCTTCTTGATGCCGAAAAACTCGCCGTGATCTTAGGCACCGAAGGGGACGGCCTCGCCTCCGCAACCATCGGCGGGTGCGATCATACGGTCATGATCCCGATGGCCCATGGGGTAGATTCGCTGAATGTGGCGGCAGCCAGCGCGGTGGCATTCTGGGAGTTAGCGAAAAACAGAAAGGATATGATATCATGAAA
Organism: uncultured Lachnospiraceae bacterium; assembly: GCA_934370915.1. Lineage (GTDB taxonomy): Bacteria > Bacillota > Clostridia > Lachnospirales > Lachnospiraceae > Pilosibacter. The sequence continues at coordinate 1,145 of CAKRNI010000221.1, read as the reverse complement.
AAACACGCATTATTCTGCATGGTTCTTGCAGGTACTCTTATGGTCGGCGGATGCGGTCAAAAAGCTGCTGACTCCACCGCTGCCACCGCGCAGGTGACCGAAACGTCCGACTCCGCTCCGGCTGACAAACCGGACGGCGCTCCGGGAGAAAACTCCGATAAACCCGGAAATCCGCCGGATGGGGCTCCGGGAAGCCTGGATGGAAAACAGGCACCGCCGAACGGCGGAAACGGAGGTCCGGGAGGTCCCGGAGGCCCGGGCGGACAGAACGCTGCTCCGACATCCTATACGGCAGTCTCAAGCTACTCCACCGATACCGAGGAGGATGGGAAGACCTACACCTCCACAGGAGCTGATGAGAGCGCAGTCCTCATCACCGACGGTGCGAACGTCACCCTAAAAAATTTCACGATGGACCGCAATTCCTCCGACAGCACCGGAGGCGATAATTCCAGCTTTTACGGAACCGGTGCCGCAGCACTTGCCACCAACGGCAGCCTGACACTGACCGGCGGCACCATCACTACCGATGCAAAAGGCGGTGCAGGTGTCTTCAGCTACGGCGACGGCAAAGTCACCGTATCCGACACCACCATCACCACAAAGCAGGATACCTCTGGCGGTATTCATGTGGCAGGCGGCGGCACACTCACTGCCTCCAACCTAACTGTTGAGACAAACGGTGAATCCTCTGCGGCGATCCGGAGCGACCGCGGCGGCGGTACCATGACCGTCGATGGCGGTACCTACACCTCCAGGGGAACCGGCTCCCCGGCAGTCTACTCTACCGCCGACATTACCGTCAACAACGCGGCGCTCACTGCTGAAAACTCTGAGGCTGTCTGCATTGAGGGGCTGAACTCCCTTTCTCTCACAAACTGTTCTCTCTCCGGAAACATTCCGGAAAATGAACAGAATGACTGCGACTGGACCGTCATCCTCTATCAGAGCATGTCCGGTGACTCAGAAGTCGGTGAATGCAAATTTTCCATGGACGGCGGCAGCCTGACCTCCTTAAACGGCGGTCTCTTTTATACGACAAACACGGAGAGTTCCTTCTATCTTAAGAATGTGGACATCACCTACTCCCCGTCCAATGACTTTTTCTTAAAATGCACCGGAAATGCCAACAAACGCGGCTGGGG
>CAKRNI010000220.1 GCA_934370915.1 uncultured Lachnospiraceae bacterium | reverse complement strand
ACATTTGCTCCGCATGCCTTTGCGGCATAGAGAAGATAAGAGGAGTCGGTTCCGCCGGAAAAAGCCAGAGCGATGGTGGAATGCTCCGCAAAAAATTCCCGGAGTGCGGCCGGAACGCAGTCTATGGAAAAGTTGATCGTGTTGTTCATAAGGAATTCTCCGTCCTTTCATATTCAATTTGAACGTCCGTGAGGCCTGGCGCGTGATTCTGGTCAGCGAAGCCGACATATTCCTATCGGAATCGAATCACTGCGCGTCCTCGCGGAGCGTTTATCTCAGCTGCCTCGTACGGGTGGCCATATCTTCATAGTAAATTGGTAGGTTTAATTCACTCATTATAATTCGCAGAGACGTAGAAGTCAAGCTTGTAACCGGGAAGGTGTTACCGCCGGGCGGAATTCTCGATTTCTATAAATTTTCACTATTTTCATTTCAGCAGGTTTGTTATATCATAGATGAATAAAATCACAAGGAGGATGCAGGCTATGGAAGACAGAGAACTAATCATGAAGACATCCGCATATATAGACAGTCACAGAGACGAGATGCTGTCACTATGGGAAAAGATCGTTTCCATCGAGAGTGGGACCCCGGATAAAGAGGGCGTTGACCGGGTAGGCGCGGTCTTAAAGGCTGAACTGGAAAGTGCCGGAGTGGAGACGGCCGTGATCCCGATGGAACGTTTCGGAAACCTCCTGACAGGTGTATGGAATAAAGAGGCAGCAGGCCAGCCCATCGTCCTGATCGGACACATGGACACGGTATTCGCGAAAGGCACGCTGGAGAAAAATCCGTTCCGCATCGATGAGAACGGAAATGCCCACGGACCGGGAGTTCTGGATATGAAGGCGGGACTTGTGATCGCTGTCTACGTTTTAAAGGCGCTTCATGAATATGGATACGGGAAACGCCCGATCCGCGTTGTTTTTGCGGGAGATGAGGAGAACGGACACCGTCAGACAAATGCTGAGGCAGAGATCCGGAAGCTCTGCGCGGGATGCGCGGCGGCATTCAATTTTGAGACGGGATTTATCGATGACGGACTTGTTGTCGGAAGAAAAGGTTCCTGCCGTGTGACGCTCACCGTCCACGGAGTCGCGGCCCACGCTGGAAATGATCCGCAGCGCGGAAGAAACGCAATTTTGGAGATGGCGCATAAGATCATCGAGATCCAGAAGCTTCACGACTTTGAACATGGACTCTTTGTGAATGTAGGTGTGATTCAGGGCGGAACGGTTGCAAACGCAGTGGCTGCGTCCTGCGAGGTCGGAATTGATATCCGCTACGACAGCTTTGAACGCCTTGAGGAAACACTTCAGGCGATCAAAAGGATCGCGGAAGCAAGAACAGTTCCGGATACGACGGCAGATGTGACCTGGACGAAGCCGAGTACGGTAATGCCGGTATCGGAGAAAAATCTGGAACTTTTCCGCCATGTCCAGAAGGCGGCAGACATGATCGGTTACGGAAAGCTGCAGACAAAGAAAGTCGGCGGATGGTCCGATTCCTGCCTGGCTGCGGCGGAAGGTGTCCCGGTGGTATGCGCCATGGGCGTCAAGGGCGCGAACAATCATTCAATGGAGGAGTATGCGGTAGCTGAGACGCTGTTTTCCAGAGCGAAACTAGCGTTGGCTTCCATCATTACACTTTGACAGACATGAAAGAGACAAGAAAAAAATATGACATGCTGACGGACAATCCGGGAAAATCCCTGCTTTTCTTCGTGCTTCCGATGATACTCGGAAATCTTTTTCAGCAGTTTTACAACATCACGGACTCAGTAGTGGTAGGAAAATTCGTCGGGGAACAGGCGTTGGCGGCGGTGGGCGCGTCCTATGCGATCACGAATGTCTTTATCGCCATTGCCATCGGCGGAGGAATCGGAAGCTCCGTGGTGATCTCCCAGTTCCTGGGAGCGGGAAAGCTCGCGAAGATGAAGACGGCAGTCTACACAACGATGTTTAATTTCCTTGGGATTGCGGCGTTTCTGGCAGCAGTGGGGATCCTGTTCAACAACCGGATCCTGAATCTCGTCAACGTACCGGAGGATATTTTCTCCGACGCGGCGCTGTATCTGGCGATCTACTTTATCGGACTGCCGTTTCTGTTCATGTATAACGTTCAGGCATCAATCTTCAATGCGCTGGGAGATTCGAAGAAGCCGCTGTATCTTCTGATCTTTTCTTCCCTGTTAAACATCGCGCTGGACATGATCCTTGTGATCGTTTTCAAGCAGGGCGTCCGGGGCGTTGCACTGGCGACACTGATCGCACAGGGAATCTCGGCGGTGATCTCCTTCCTGCTTCTGATGCGGAAGCTAAAGGGGTATCATGCGGAAGAGCCGGTGGGTCTCTACAGCGGAGAGATGGCGGTCTCCATGGTGAAGATTGCCGTTCCGTCCACATTGCAGCAATCCATCGTGCAGATCGGAATCCTGCTGGTCCAGTCTGTGATCAACAGCTTCGGTTCCACGGCGATCGCCGGATACTCCGCGGGCATGCGGATCGAGTCCTTAAGCATTGTGCCGATGCTCGCTATGGGAAATGCCATGTCAACCTTCACAGCCCAGAATATGGGGGCCGGAAAGATCGACCGGGTGAAGGAAGGTTACCGGATGTGCTATGTGATCGTTCTGACGGCGGGCGCAGTGCTCTGCGTAATGTATCAGCTGGCAGGCGGCGCGTTCGTGTCCCTGTTCCTTGACAGCGGCAGCAGTGAGGCGTACTCGGTGGGACTCAGTTATGTGAAGTTTTTATCGTTTTTCTACTCGTTTATCGGCCTCAAGGCGTCTACGGACGGTCTGCTCCGCGGCGCGGGTGATGTGACGGCGTTTACGGTGGCAAACCTCGTAAATCTCGCGATCCGTGTCAGCGTGACGAACCTGTTTGCTCCGGTCTACGGGATTCAGGTGGCATGGATGGCGGTTCCCCTTGGCTGGGCTGCGAATTATGTGATCTCGTTTGGATGGTATCTGACAGGAAAATGGAAGAAGGTCCGCGTGATAAAGAAGTAATATACAGATAGGTATACAGTATCAATTACAGGAGAAAGGACAGAAATTATGGAACAGAAAATACTTGCTTACTTAAAAGAACATGAGGCGGAGATCTTTGAGGACTTAAAATCTCTGGTCCTGACAGAGGCCAGCACTTCAGATATTGAGGCTCTGGCAAAGGTGCGGGAAAAACTGGTCATGTTGATCAAGGAGCGCACAGGAGAGGACTGCTTTGTCTACGAGGCTGAGAACGGACACTGCCCGGTGCGGTTCCAGTATGGAAAGGGTACGGAGAAGATCCTGTTCATCGGTCATTATGACACCGTACATCTGATCGGCGCGCTGAAGTATTATGCAGAAGGAAATGAGCTCCACGGACCGGGTGTTTATGACATGAAAGGCGGACTTATTTCCGCGATCTGGACCGTAAAGGCATATAAGGATCTTGGAATCGATCCGGGAAAGAGACTGGAATTCATCTTTAACGGTGATGAGGAGACCGGCAGCGCTGAGTCCACCGACATCATCTGTGAGCTTGCGAAGGACGCTAAGGCGGCGCTTGTCTGCGAGCCGTGTACAGCGAACGGAGATTTAAAGACAGGAAGAAAAGGTCTTGTCCGCTTTACCGTAAGGATCCACGGAAAGGCATCCCATGCGGGAAATGCCCACAAAGAGGGGATCAACGCCATCGAGGAGCTGGCACATGAGATCCTTGCAATCCAGAAACTGACAGATTATGAGGCTGGAACTACCGTCAATGTGGGTGTTTGCAGCGGCGGAACAAAGCCGAACGTTGTTCCGGCAGAAGCGGAGATCGAGATCGACTGCCGCGTAAAGACAGCCGCCGAGGGCGACAGGATCCGCAAGGCGATCAACGGGATCAGGACAACTGTTCCGGGGACCACAAGAGAGGTCATCGAGCGGGACAGCAAGATGCCGATGGAGGAGACGGAGGCGAATCTGGTGCTCTTTGAGAAGGCAAAGATCTGCGGTGAGAAGGTCGGACTTACGTTCTCCCACCAGTTTGTGGGCGGCGGAAGCGACGGAAACGAGGTATCGGCGCTTGGTATCCCGACACTTGACGGTCTCGGCGCAGCCGGTGACGGGGCCCATTCCGCAAACGAGTACATCCTGATCGACCAGTATATTCCGAGGATCGCGATGCTGGCTTCGTTTGTGCTGACGATATAAGAGATTTAAATACATAAGATATAAACAGAGAGCGTATTGCCTAAAAAGGTGGTACGCTCT
>CAKRNI010000219.1 GCA_934370915.1 uncultured Lachnospiraceae bacterium | reverse complement strand
ATGATGTACGTGGTCGTGGAGGAACTGATCCCGGAGACCGCGGAGGGAGAGCACTCGAATATCGGGACCATCGGGTTTGCGGTCGGATTTGCATTGATGATGATGCTGGATGTGGCACTTGGGTGATACAATAGGGATGATTGAGCGTCATAGATAAATATGATAGGGAAGCGGCGATGCCCGCCGGCCCGCTGTTCAGTGGAAAAAAGACAGAAAAATAAAAAGAAAAGTGGCTATCCAGAGTCAATGATGTGACTCTGGGATATCCACTTTTTATTTCCGACAATCAGATTTTTCAACACGGATCAGTCAAATTGTCAAAAGTACATCTGTTATCGGGAATGTTCATTTAATTAGAACTTTTTCCACGTACCCCGATAGAAAAGCAGTAACAGCGGGAAGAGCTCCAGACGTCCGGCAAGCATATCAAAGGTCAGGACCAGCTTGGAGAAGTTGGAGAACAGTCCGAAGTTCTGGACCGGTCCCACGAGTTCCAGACCAGGCCCGATGTTGTTTAAGGTCGCCGCAACAGCGGTAAAGTTTGTCACAAGATCGTAGTTGTCGATGCCGATGAGCAGCACGGAGATCGCGAAGATCAGGATGTATGCCGCCATGAAGACATTTACGGAGCGGAGGACCACATGCTCCACCGCGCGTCCCTCAAAATGGATCTTGCGGACCTGATTCGGATGGAGACTCTGGGAGAGCTCCTTTGTCAGGGAACGGAATAACAGCACGATACGGGACACCTTAATGCCGCCGCCGGTACTTCCCGCGCAGGCACCGATAAACATTAAGAGCACCAGGATCGTTTTCGGGATCGTCGGCCAGAGGTTAAAGTCCACGGTGGCGAAGCCGGTGGTCGTAATAATGGAAGCAACCTGAAACGCGACATGGTGGAACGCGAGGAACAGGCTGTCGAAGAAATCCCGGACGAAAAACGTGATGACGAGGATCGACGCGGCAATGATCCCGAGGTACCAGCGCGCCTCCTCGCAGCGCAGCGCTTCCTTCGGCTTTTTCATATAGAAGAGGAAGTACACGTTAAAGTTGATGCCAAAGAGGATCATAAACACGGTAACTACGCCCTGAAGGTAGGTGGAATAGCTTCCGAAGCTGTCGTTCTTGATACCGAAACCTCCGGTTCCCGCGGTACCGAAAGCGGTACACAGGGAATCAAACACCGGCATCCGTCCCACAAGCAGGAGAATAAACTCCAGAACCGTCAGGAAGAGATAAAGTCCGTAGAGGATCTTTGCGGTGGACTGCACCTTCGGGACCAGCTTTGTGACAGAGGGGCCCGGGCTCTCTGCCTTCATGAGGTTCATATGATAGCCGCTTCCGGTAAGCGGAAGCAGGCAGAGAAGAAACACGAGAACTCCCATACCGCCGATCCAGTGTGTAAAGCTCCTCCAGAACAGGATGCCGTGCTGAAGCGGCTCCACGGCGGGAAGAATACTGGCACCGGTCGTTGTAAATCCGGACACCGTCTCAAACAGGGCGTCTACCGGATTTGTGATGGATCCGCTTAAGAGGAACGGGATGGAACCCATGATACTCATGACGATCCAGCTTAAGGCAACCGTCACGGAACCTTCCCTTGCGTAGAATACCTTGTTTTTCGGCTGCTTGCGGACAAGGATCACACCCGGGATCAGGCAGAGGATGATTGTGATGAAGAATGCCAGCGCGCAGCTTTCATGGTAGAGCAGGGAGACTGCCAGGGACGGCACGAGAAGCGCCGCCTCCACGTCCAGAATCCAGCCGATAATATAAAAGATCATCGAATAATTCATGGAATCGCTCCTTTATGATTTTAAGATATCCCGGATATCACCGAGACCGCGGTTTGTGGTCACGAGAATTACGGTGTCGCCCACCATGATCATATTCTGACCGCGGGGGGTGAGGATCTGACCGTTGCGGTTGATGCAGCAGATCAGAAGGTTGTCCTTTAAGTTCAAGTCCATGAGCGGCACATTCGTGACAGCGGAATCCTCTTTGATGGAGAACTCCAGTGCCTCGGCACGGCCGTCCAGGATCTTATACAGCGTTTCCACGTTGCAGCCGATGGTGTTCTGGCGGGCACGGACGTACTGTAAGATATAATCTGCCGTCAGGTACTTCGGGTAGATGATGCTGTCGATACCGAAGCTGTCGATCACGTCATCGAAGGCGATCTTATTGACCTTCGCGATGAGCTTTGCGTTGGAGTGGAGCTTTCCGTAGAGGGCGAGGAAGATATTCTCCTCGTCAAGTCCGGTGAGGGCCACAAGGGAATCAGCGTAGGTCAGGCCTTCTTCCAGAAGAAGATCCCGATCACTTCCGTCTCCGTTTATGATGTCAGCGCCGGGAATCACCTCGCTTAAGTAATCGCAGCGCTCTTTCCGCTGCTCGATGATCCGGACACGGAACCCGATCTTTAAGAGGTCCTGGGCCAGATAGTGGGCGATGGTGCCGCCGCCGATGATCAGGGAATTTTTTACTGATTTTGAGCGGAGACCGATCTTTTCAAAAAACTGGGCCGTATTTTCCAGAGATCCCACGATGGAGAGGATATCCGTATCCTGAAGGACAAAGCTTCCGTTCGGGATCACGACCTCGGATCCGCGCTCAACGGCACAGATCAGGACATCGCATTTTAACTGTCGCATGATATCCATGACAGTTTTTCCGCCGAAACCGATCTCCGGCTTTAAGCGGAAGCGGAGAAGCTCGACACGTCCCTTTGCGAAGGTGTCGATCTTGATGGCGGACGGGAATTTTAAGAGCTTTAAGATCTCTCTGGCCGCCGTCAGCTCCGGGTTGATGATCATGGAGAGTCCGAGTTTCTCCTGAATGAAACGGATCTCCTTATTATAGAGCGGATTTCTTACGCGGGCGATGGTGTCACAGTGTCCGGTCTTCTTCGCCATCAGGCAGCAGAGGAGGTTTAATTCGTCCTCGCCGGTGACAGCGATAAAGAGGTCCGCGTTTTCCACTCCGGCTTCCTGCTGGATATTGAAGCTGGCGCCGTTTCCAACGATTCCCAGGGCGTCAAACTGGTTGGAAAGATGTTCCACTTTCTGCGGATTCATATCGACCATAACGAGATCGTGGCCCTCGGCGCTTAAGCGCTCCGCAAGGCTCACGCCGACCTTTCCGCAGCCGACAATGATGATCTTCATATGTTTACCGATCCTTTCAGTTAATTATGCTTCCCAGCGTCCGGAAGCGCCGCACGGGAGTACGAGTCTGGAACTTGTAACCGGAAGTCCGATCTCCTCGGATCTTACAGTTCCGCCGAACTGCGGGACAACGGCTGTTCCGAGCATGTAAGTCAGCACCGCCGGAGCGAGTCCGGTTGTGTAGGAGTTGATCAGGTAGAATAACGGCTTGTCGGAGAGGAGCTTCGCGCAGAGCTTTACGAGCGGGTAGATCGCGTCCTCGATCTTCCAGATCTCGCCCTTCGGGCCTCTTCCGTAGGAGGGCGGATCCATGATGATCGCGTCATAGTGGTTTCCACGGCGGATCTCACGCTCTACGAATTTTACGCAGTCATCCACGATCCAGCGGATCGGCGCGTCCTCAAGGCCGCTGGACTTCGCGTTCTCCTTTGCCCAGGCGACCATGCCCTTGGAGGCGTCAACATGGGTCACGGAAGCTCCGGCTTTCGCGGCTGCCAGTGTTGCTCCGCCGGTGTAGGCGAAGAGGTTTAAGACCTTGACCGGGCGTCCCGCGTTTTTGATTTTTTCGCCAAACCAGTCCCAGTTTGCCGCCTGTTCCGGGAAAAGACCGGTGTGCTTAAAGCTGAAGGGCTTTAACTGGAAGGTCAGGCCTTTGTAGTTGATGCTCCACTGCTCCGGGAGACTGAAGAATTCCCACTCGCCGCCGCCTTTGGAGCTTCTGTGGTAGTGGCCGTTCATTTTTCTCCACTGTGGTGCCTTTTTATCGGTATCCCAGATGACCTGGGGATCCGGACGGACCAGAATATATTTTCCCCAACGTTCCAGCTTTTCACCGCCGGAACAGTCGATGACTTCATAGTCCTTCCATCCATCTGCTATCCACATAATTGTATTCCATCTCTTTCTTTAGACTTTTTTGCATGAAAACGGATCAGGGGCATAAAATGCCTATGATATACCAGTATAATAGATTCAGCGGATACTGTCAAATAGGAGTGGAGATGCAATGCGGGATGTTGGCGGAAATAGGGGGAACATGAACGGAAAATGTGCTTTTCTGTGGCGGGAATGCGGCAGAACTGTGGTGGGGACTTAAGAGAATTGACAGGTATTTTCTGTTGAATAATCAGGGAGTTACTGGTAAAATAAAATCAGATGTATT
>CAKRNI010000218.1 GCA_934370915.1 uncultured Lachnospiraceae bacterium | reverse complement strand
TCGCAAGAGGTTGTGTTGCCGGAAGGAGGTGTGACGGTTTATCGAGCGCGTTCTGTTTGGCAAATATCGGTTGTGCAGAGAGTTGGGAAACGGACGGTCCGGTACCGTATATCTGGCGTATCACGTAGAGCTGGAAGAATACCGGGCGGTAAAAATAGTCCCAAAATCCATAGCGGATTATGACACTTTTAGAAAAGAAGCACTTTTTCTGAAAACACTGAGGCATCCGGGAATCCCCATCGTCTATGATGTGGAGGAAGATACCGGATACAGTTATCTGATCGAAGAATATCTGGAAGGCGAATCTTTATATGCCCTGGTAAAACGTATGGGCAGCTTGTCGCTTAAGGCGGCAGTGGATCTTGGAATACAGATCTGCCGTATCATTCAGTTCATGAATTCAGCAGAAAATCCTATTTTATATTTAGACTTGCAGCCAAAAAATCTGCTGGTATGCAACGGAGACCTTCGGCTAACGGATTTTGATCATGCACAATATGCGTCAGACGCAGCTGCGTTTGGAGAGCGGTACGGGACGATCGGTTTTGCGGCGCCGGAGCAGTACACAGGGGAACCTCTGGACTGCCGGACAGATGTATACGCGATCGGTGCGCTTCTCTTTTTTATGAGCCGTGGGGATGCGCCGGGAAAGGTTTTGGAATACAGGAATGAACCGGAGTACAGAAAACTTGACCGGATCATACGCGGATGTATGGAAAGGAAAAAAGAGGCGCGTTATCAGAGTGCGGAGGAACTGCAGGAAACGCTGCAGGAGCTGCAGGACCAACTGAAAGAACGGGCAGCAGAATCTCGGATCGTTGTATTTGCCGGAGCGGCAGCGGGGATTGGAACGACTCATGCGGCTCTCGGAATGTCTTATTTTCTGACCCGGAATGGGTGTCCGGCTTTATATCAGGAAGCTTACGATACGGATACGGTTCGCGTCCTTGCGAAAAATATGGGAATCAAGACGGACAGGACCGGCGTATATCGAATTGGATGCGGAAGCATCCTGCCTTATTATGGTGAAGCTGTGAAGCTGCCATATCTTTATTTTCCAGTAGTTATAAAAGATGCGGGAGTGATCCGCCCGGAAGAAACACTTCCGGAAGCAGATTTTTATGTTCTTGTATGCGGAGGAAAATGGTGGGAGATCGACAGGAGTGTAAATGCGGCAAAAATTCTCAGAAGCCGTGGAAAAGTGATCCTGCTCTTCAACCATATGGAGAAAAAAACACGTCTGAAACTTCCAAAGGTTTTATCTGATATTCATTATTTCTTTCTTCCGTTCTTTTCAAATCCATTCAGAGAAGATAAAGCTGCCAACACCTGTTACCGGGATCTGTGGAATGATGGTACAGGGGGAATTAGATGGAAAAGAAAATATTTGCTGCAGAGATGAGGGAGAAGCGGAGCAGAATGATCGGAATTGCGGGGAGCAATACCGGGGTGGGGTGCACCCATTTTTCAGTCATGCTGACGAATTATCTTGCAGGGTATCTCAGAAGAAAAGCCATATTGCTGGAGGTTAATGGGTCGGGGGACCTGGAAAAGCTCGAACACGTCTGCACGGGGCAGGTGGGACAGAAAAATCCCTTCAGGATCCTGGATGCGGATTATTATAAGCATGTGGGACCGGAGGACGTGAAGGAGGTGCTGCAGAGAGGATATGACGATATCGTGATCGATTTCGGATCGGTCAAAGATGGTGAGAACGGATTATATTGGAGATGCGATAAAAAGTTCCTTGTGGGTTCCTTTACGGAGTGGCAGCAGGAGAGCTTCCGGGAATTCGAGATGGAACATAGGGCGAAGCAGAAAAAGAGCTGGCAGAGCCTCGCGGTATTCGGAAGCGAGGAGACCAGAAGAGAATTCTCGAGAAGGTTTCGGATCAATACAGACCGGATTCCGTTTTCAGCGGACGCCTTCTCGGTCACGAAGGAATGCGGGGAATTTTTTCAGCGGATCCTGTAAAATGACAGAATATAAGAGATCTGACCGGCGAACGACACAGCAGCGGGTAGAAACATGTCACAGAAAATACCTTCTTCTGCCGGAGTGGAAAAGCCGGGATCCAGGACATTTAAAGTACTGATTATCGACAACAGGGGGTAACGTTTCATGAAAAGAATCGATAAAGCCATGCATGGCATGATTATACGGTACAGGAAAGAGAAAGGTATATATGAGTATGGAAACAGCAAGCGGAACATATGGATCGGAAAATCGAAGTGTCGAGGAGATGACGCGCTATCTGAATGGACTTAAACGGTACACGGAAAAGGGAATACCGATCTATATGGACGGAAAGCTTTCCGGCCAGAGAGAATGGGAGAAGTTGTTTGAAGTACGTGAGGATGGAATGTTCTATATGGGGGATTATGTTCAGGCAGAAGGCGGCGGCCTGAAGGAGATCCGGTTTGACAAGGTCTATCTGAGCGAGGCGGATATCACGGAGACAAAAGGCTCCGGGAGAAGAAGGAGACCGAGAAAATAAAAATATGGATACCACATGGAAATGTGACAGCGGGGGATCGTTCTGCCAGATGATCCGTAAGAACGCTGACGGTAATTCGTTACAAAAAGTTAACAGACAGACATTTTGCATTGTGGTATACTAAAGTTATCCTGAAGATCCGGCAACGTATATGATCTGTGTATACTTTGCCGGATCATCCGTAATGAAATAACGATTCAGCATGTGGGTACGGAAACGGAGAGCCAGACGGAGCTTTGAAACCCGGTATGCGGAAAGAGTGATGACAAATGAGAAAAATAGTCCCTGTATTGATCGCTGTCGGTCTGATCATCCTGATCGCCGTCGGATTTGTTGGATTTCAGGTGTTGGAGCGGTATATGCCGACGAAGGAGCGTGCGGATCTCGCGGAAGTTTACGGTGTATCCGGAGATGAGACGGCGATCCTCTATAATTATGAACGGCAGGAGCAGACAGGAATCTATGAAAACGGCCAGACTTATCTGCCGGTTTCCTGGATCAATGATCACTTGAATGAGCGGTTTTACTGGGACAGCACGGAAAATCTTCTCGTATACGCGCTTCCGGACCAGATTGTCTACGCCGACGGGGAGACAAAGGGATCGAATGGCGCACCGTTACTTGTAGTGAAGGATGATGAGGTCTACCTGACGCTGGGGCTGATCGCGAACTATACGGACGTGCAGATCCAGACCTTTGATTCAGGGGATGGAAAACGTGTCCTGATCAATGACTGGGGGACAAGAAATACAGCGCGCGTAAAAAAGGCCGGAAGTCTGAGAGTCAGGGGCGGTGTGAAGAGTAAGATCCTGACAGACCTTGTGAAGGATGATACGGTGACCGTTCTTGATACGATGGAAAAATGGTCCCGGGTCGCGTCTTCCGATGGAAATATCGGATATGTAGAGAATAAGCGGCTGGCGGCTGCGGAGAGCCGGAAATTTTCCGGAAATTTTAAGGCGCCTGTCTACAAAAGCACCCGTATGAGCGGAAAGATCGTTCTTGGCTGGCATCAGGTGACCAGTCAGGATGGAAATAATACGTTTGACAGTGTTGTGGCGAAGACGAAAGGAATGAACGTGATCGCGCCGACCTGGTTTTCCCTCACGGATAATAACGGAAACTACAGGTCTCTGGCAAGCAAAGATTATGTGACGAAAGCCCATGCAAGGGGACTCCAGGTGTGGGCACTGATCGATAACTTCAGCGCTGATGTTCAGACAGAGACGCTGCTGGCATCCACTTCCACGCGCCGCAGGCTGATCGACAGCCTGATCGCGGATGTGGAACAATATGATCTTGATGGCCTGAATCTTGATTTTGAGAGCCTGAAGACAGAGGCGGGTGTCCATTATATCGAATTTATCCGGGAATTATCGATCCCGTGCCGCCAGAAAGGTATTATCCTGTCTGTGGATAATTATGTCCCGGCGAGATATAACAGCTTTTATAATCTGAAGGAACAGGGGATCGTGGCTGATTATGTGATCATGATGGGATATGATGAGCATTTTGCCGGCGGTGAGCCGGGATCCGTGTCTTCCATCAGCTATGTGAAGAATGGAATCTCCGGAATGCTTGAGGATGTTCCGAAGGAGAAACTGATCAATGCGGTTCCGTTCTACACGAGACTCTGGACCGAAGCCGGGGACGGATCCATCACATCCAAGGCGATGGGAATCGCGGACGCGAAGAAGTGGGTGGAGAACAATCAGGTGGAGCTTACCTGGCAGGCAGACACTGCCCAGTATTACGGTGAGAAACAGACAAATGACGGTGCCCAGTTCCTCTGGATGGAGGAGGAGCGGTCCTTAAAAGAAAAGATGAACGTGGTCCGTCAGAACGATCTGGCGGGAGT
>CAKRNI010000217.1 GCA_934370915.1 uncultured Lachnospiraceae bacterium | reverse complement strand
TATGTCGCATTCGCGTCTGCAGCCGCTGCCGCTGTCGATTCTGCTGCTGAAGTGTCGCTTCCTCCTGCCGCTGCTGTTGTTTCAGAACTTCCGGAACCACCGCAAGCGCTGAGGACTGCTGCTGCTGCCAGAACTGCTGCTGTTATCTTTGCACTCTTTTTTCTCATAATCTTCTCCTCCTCGAATCTTACGAATCTATTTCACAGGATCCTGCCCGGCATGATGTCCTCCCTCTCCGATATCTCGTAAGAGGACCTGCTGTCTATCTTATCGTGTCTTCCCTGTTGCGTGTACTGCGGGCAGAAATCCTTTGAAACCATGCTCATCGGTGTCCCGAAATTCTATTCCTCTTCACTTTCCTTTTCGTGAAGAAGACATGCCGCCCGGTGTCCCGGCGTGATTTCCTGCATTTTCGGCACCTTTCTGGAACAAAGCTCTGTCGCGTACGGGCATCTGGTGTGGAAGACGCAGCCTGTCGGTGGATCGATCGGCGACGGAAGCTCGCCTTTCAGCTGGATCCGCTCTTTCGAAATATGCGGATTTGCGTGAGGTACTGCTGAAAGCAGCGCCTGTGTGTACGGGTGAAGCGGGTTTGAGAACAGCTCATTTGTCTCCGCTTCCTCCATCAGATGTCCGAGATACATGACTCCGATCCTGTCGGAAATATAACGGACAATGCTGATATCATGGGCAATAAAGAGATAGGAAATTCCCTCTTCCTCTCTGAGATCCTGCATCAGGTTTACGATCTGCGCCTGAATGGAAACATCAAGAGCGGATACCGGCTCATCACAGACAATCAGCTTCGGATCCAGGATCAATGCTCTCGCAATTCCGATTCTCTGTCTCTGACCGCCGGAAAACTCATGTGGAAAACGGTAGAAATGTTCCGGTCTGAGTCCCACTTTGTGGAGCATGTTCATCGCAAGCTCCATGCGCTCTTCCTTGTTCTTACCTATCTTATGGATTTCAAGAACCTCCATCAGGATGTCCCCGACTCTTTTTCTTGGGTTTAAGGATGTGAACGGATCCTGAAAGACCATCTGTACTTCTCTGCGGTATGGGATCAATTCCTTGTCATTTAATTTTGTGATGTCATGTCCCATGACCTCCACAGTTCCTTCCGTCGGATCCAGCAGACGGATCAGCGTCCGTCCCAAAGTACTCTTTCCGCAGCCGGTCTCACCGACCAGACCGTAAACTTCTCCTTCATATATGGAAATATCAACACCATCGACAGCTTTTACTACTTTTTTCATGCTGCCGCTGTTTCCTTTTACCGGGAAATACTGTTTGATTCCTGTTCCTTTTAAAACAACTTTTCTCTCGTCCATACTAAGCCCCCATTCCAGCCATATGGCATCTTACTTTCTGGGTCGCGCTTACTTCCCGGAGTTCCGGCATCTCTTTCCGGCATTTGTCTGTAGCATACGGACATCTCGGCGCGAACCTGCAGCCCTCCGGAATCTGATTCAGCAACGGCACCATGCCGTCGATCTGGTAAAGGCGTTCTCCCTTATCTCCGTCGATCTGCGGAATGGACCGGATCAGCCCCTGTGTGTACGGGTGCTGCGGATGATCGAAAATGGAATTTACATCTGCCTCCTCTACGACCTGGCCAAGATACATGACGATAACTCTCTGACATACCTCCGCAACCACAGCGAGATCGTGGGTGATCAGCATAACTCCCATATCCAGCTTGTGATTCAGGTCCACGATCAGATCCATGACCTGTGCCTGAATCGTCACATCCAACGCTGTTGTCGGCTCATCGGCGATCAGAAGTCTCGGATGACAGGCTAATGCAATGGCGATCATAACACGCTGCCTCATGCCTCCTGATAACTGGTGGGGATACTGGGCGAACCTTTTTTCCGGCTCCGGAATTCCTACCAGACGGAGCATCTCGATAGACTTTTCCACTGCTTCTTTCTTCGAGATCTTCTGGTGGATCAAAAGCGCCTCCATAATCTGGGAACCCACGGTAAATACCGGGTTTAAGGAGCTTAACGCATCCTGGAATACCATAGAGACCTTTTCTCCCCTGACCTTCTGCATCTCTTTTTCCGGAAGTTCGAACAGATTCTGCCCTTCCAGTTTTACTGTTCCTGAATATGCTGCTACACGTTTTTCATCGTAAAGTCTCATGATCGACTGGGATGTAACACTCTTCCCGCATCCGGACTCCCCGACAATTCCAAGGATCTCACCTTTGTATACACAAAAGGAAACACCATCTATCGCTTTTAAATCTCCCCGCTCAGTGTGAAACTTTGTACAAAGTTCATTGACCTCAAGGATTTTCTCTCTCTCATTCTCCGGCATAACCGTCACCTCCTGGATTTTTTCACAGACACAGCCGCTTTACGGCGTCAGCCCTGTTCTGTTATTTGCTGAGCGGATCAAGGACATCGCGGATTCCGTCGCCTAAAAGGTTTAATCCCAGAACGGAAAGTGCGGTAAACGCGCCCGGAAATACGATCATCCACCATGCATTATAGATAACGTTCTTGCCTTCATTTAAAATGTTTCCCCAGCTCGGTGCCGGTGCCGGAACACCTGCGCCAAGGAAGCTGAGTGCCGCCTCAGTGATAATGGAAGAGGCAAACACGAATGTCATCTGAACGATGATCGGAGACAGGATGTTCGGTGCAATGTGCTTCCAGAGGATTCTGGTCTTGCTTGCACCTAAGCATCTCATAGCTTCCACATAGGTCTGTTCTCTTGCTACGAGGGCGGATCCTCTTGCAAGACGCGCCATACTCGGTGTATTTACTACAGTAAGAGCAATAATGACATTCTTGATGTCTGCGCCCAGGACGGTCATAAGGGTGATTGCAAGAAGAGTAGAGGGGATAGCCTTAAGACCGTCACAGAAACGCATCAATATATTATCCAAATATTTGTTAGTTGTCGCATATAAGCCGAGCATCATTCCGAGAAATCCGGATGTAATGCCTACGGTGAAACCTACAAACATGGAGATTCTCGCTCCATAAAGAACTCTCGCAAAAAGATCTCTTCCCATGCTGTCGGTTCCGAACCAGTGTACTGCACTCGGTCCTTTTAACCGGACTTTCATATCCAGCGCCAGCGGATCACACTGCGCGAGGACCGGTGCCAGAATCGCCAGTGCCAGCATTGTGACTACGATCACAAAACCGAACACTGATAATTTATTTCTCAGGAATTTATGTAACTGGAGTTCTCTCTGTTCTTTTAAGAGACGGTCTCTCACTTCTTTTAATGAACCGTCCATTTCTTTCGTGAACGGAGAATCCATTCTCATTGTCTTTGTCATAGCTGTCATATCGATTCCTCCCAACTTTCAGTCTTGTCGATCTTTATCCGAGACGTACCCGCGGATCTGCGATTCCATATAATAAATCGACCATCAGGTTAATAAATACATTGATACATGCGATAATGAGTACGATCGCCTGAATCACATAATAGTCGCGGCGGCCAATAGAGTTTACCATCAACTGCCCCATGCCCGGGATCGCAAACATGTACTCAACAACTGCGGCTCCTGCCAGTGCTCCGACAATGCTCTGGCCTATGGTCGTGATGACCGGGATCAGTGCATTTCGAAACGCGTGTTTCGCGATCAGGAAGAATTCCTTTACGCCTTTCGCTTTCGCCATCTTGATGTAATCACTGTTTAACACCTCTAACATGGACGCCTTTGTCATTCTCATTAAAAGTGCGGAATGCATGAATCCCAACGCAACGCCGGGAAGGATCAGCGAACGGATATGCGGGATAAACCCGTCTGACATGGACTTATATCCGGAAACCGGAAGCCATTTTAATTTAACGGCAAAGACCATCATAAGAAACAGACCAAGTAAAAAGCTGGGAAGTGAAATTCCCGCGAGGGAAATAGCGGAAACGGTAGAATCAACTGCCGTTCCTTTCTTTTTGGCTGCAATGATTCCTAACGGGATCGCAAGACAGAGGGCAACGATCGTTGAAAAAATTGTAAGAGAGATCGTTGGCTCCCAGTGGCTGGAGATCATACTGGATACGGTTTCATTTCCTGCAACGCTCATGCCGAAATCTCCATGGAAAATATTTCCGATCCAGATAAAATACTGCTCTACCACCGGTTTGTCGAGTCCCATTCTCGCCCGAAGTGCTGCAATATCCTCTACTGTAGCCTCATCGCCAAGAATGGACGCTGCCGGATCTCCAGGTGTCAGATGCACCACTGAAAAGATAACGATAGATACAATGATCAGAACCGGTATGATGGAAAGTACCCGTCCTACAATGAATTTTCTCATATTGTCCTCTCCCTTCTTGCTATCCAGAAAAAACAAATAAAAAAGCACACAATGCGTCTTTTGATACGCCATTGTATGCTCA
>CAKRNI010000216.1 GCA_934370915.1 uncultured Lachnospiraceae bacterium | reverse complement strand
TTTTTATCTGCTATAAGAGGTGTATTTAATGTCTTATGATGAATATTTCGCCATATTGGAAGAAAAATATGGAGATGGTTTTAACTGGGTGTGGACCTCGGCTGATTCGTTTGCAGCTGAATTGTTCCAGTCCTTTTATACTGCTCTACAAATCGTAGAGTCCCTAAATCCAGAGATAAACACCGCATCGGTTTCATATTTTTGCAGGGGATGATAGAATATGGGTACCGAAAAGGAGGTGCAGAAGAATGGAAGCAAAAGAACTTGGACAGTTTATCGCGGGTCTGCGGAAAGAAAAGCAGATGACGCAGGCGGAACTTGCAGAGCGGCTGCATGTGACGGACAAGGCGGTGAGCCGTTGGGAGCGGGGCGTCGGGTATCCGGATATCAATACGCTGGAGCCGTTGGCGGACGCGTTAGGAGTCACGCTGACGGAGTTAATGAACTGCGCGCGGGATGAGGAGAAGCATTCTGACGAGGGGATCATGGCAAGCCTTGAGATCGCGAAGAGTCAGAGAAAACGAATGATAAAAAGGATCGCAGGCGGAGGGGCGCTGTGTATTGTGGGCGTGTGCGTGCTGCTGTATGCGCTGAAGCTTTTCATGACGCACACATGGACATTTATGATCCCGGGAAGTGACGGGCCGACGGCAGTCTTTGTGGCGGGGCGGATCGGGAATTTTCCTCCGGCGGTGATTGGGGGGATTGGAGCCGTGGCTTTAGTGCTTGGAATTGCAGGGATCATTCGGGCAAATAATACAGATCGTTGAAAAACGGTGACAGGGCATCGGTGAGTTGGCATTGATGTCCTGCTACTATATTTTGTTGCGCTCGGTGACATCTGAGTGCTATACTAAAAATTAGCAAATTCAAGCAGCTTAAAGGCATACATGAACGAAAACCGCAGAATATGAAGGAGGAATCCATAATGAATAAATTAGGTCTGATCGGAGGAACCGGTCCAGAGTCTACGATCGAATATTATAAGGGAATCGAGTATGGCGTGCAGAAGAAGAGTGGGAAGAACTTCTTTCCGAACCTTGTGATCGAGAGCCTCAGTGTGTTTGATGTCCTCGGATTCTGCGAAAAACAGGACTACGCGGGACTTATTGAGTACCTCATAAAGGGAATGAAAAATCTTGCGGCAGCGGGAGCCGAGTACGCGGCGTTAACCGGAATCACACCGCATATCGTTTTTGATGAACTTTCCAAAGAATCCCCGATCCCGGTCATCAGCATGGTGGACACAGCCAGAGATTATGCGGTGGAGCGCGGATATAAAAAGATCTGTCTTCTCGGCACCCTGCCCACTATGAACGGCATCTTTTTCCAGAAATCCTTCGCAGAGCGTGGTGTTGAGGTCGTAACTCCGAACGAGGAAGAGAAGAATTATATCGGAAGAAAGATCGAGACAGAGCTGGAGTTCGGAAAGGTTCTCCCGGAGACACAGAAGGAGTTTAAAAGAATTGCGGAGCGGATCATCAGGGAAGAGAACGTACAGGCAGTCGTACTCGGCTGCACGGAGCTTCCTCTGATCTTCGCGGGCGTGGATCTGCCGGTTCCGTATATCGATGTGATGCAGGTACATATCGGGGCGCTTGTGGATCTGATTCTGAGAGACTGATAAAATTTATCCCAGCTGTCAGCAGCCTGGAGATACTTGATGCATTGCTATTTTCGCCCACAGACTCCCCACGATCCAGAACGTGGACCTGATCCTGGTATTCGACCACAGAACCATCGTTGAGCACGGAACCCATGAGGATCTGATGAAGAAGAACGGGCTTTACGCGAGACTCGTAAAGCTGCGGTCAGAGTCGGCACAGTGGAAACAGAAAAAATAAGCGGCGCTGTGACAGGTGGCTGAATGAAAAGTATGCCTCTTTTAGGCGGCAGGTCAGAAGAACTTGATCTGCTGCCCGAAAGGGGCATGTTTTTTGCAGGAAAATGCTGTATAATCCGGCTGATTCAATACAATACTTTTTAAAGAGATAAAAATTCTCAACAAGAAGTCTTGACAATTCCTACAACCGTGCTATTATTTACATATACCCGGTATGGGTATACAACAACGGAAAGGAACGACAGATATGGAACAGTATACAGTAACAGGAATGAGCTGTGCTGCCTGCCAGGCCCGCGTGGAGAAGGCTGTTTCCAAAGTGCCGGGCGTTACATCCTGCTCCGTGAGCCTGCTCACGAACTCTATGGGCGTTGAAGGTACAGCTTCCTCCTCAGAGATTATCGCGGCAGTCCAGGCCGCCGGTTACGGTGCCTCTGTAAAAGGTGCGGCAAAAGCGGATGGGGCAGGAGAAAGCGCCCTCTACGACGAATCCGCCCTGGAGGACCATGAGACCCCGGTTTTGAAGAAACGACTCATTTCCTCCATCGGTTTCCTCTTAGTCCTCATGTATTTCTCTATGGGACACATGATGTGGAACTGGCCGCTTCCGGCTTTCTTCAACGGAAACCATGTGGCGATGGGACTCTTACAGCTCCTTCTCACCGTGATCGTCATGGTGATCAACCAGAAATTTTTTATCAGCGGCTTTAAGGGCCTGCTGCACGGTTCTCCGAATATGGACACCCTGGTAGCCCTCGGATCCAGTGCCTCCTTCGCCTGGAGCACCTACGCCCTGTTCATGATGACAGACGCCCAGGTAAAAGGCAACATGGACGCGGTCATGAGCTACATGCACGAGTTCTACTTTGAGTCCGCGGCAATGATTTTAACCCTTATCACTGTCGGAAAAATGCTGGAAGCAAGATCTAAGGGGCGCACCACAGATGCCTTAAAAGGCTTGATGAAGCTGGCTCCGAAGACCGCCGTGATCGAAAAGGACGGCATTGAGACTACGGTTCCGATCGCCCAGGTTAAAAAAGGCGATATTTTCGTGGTCCGCCCGGGTGAAAATATACCCGTGGATGGTATCGTCTTAGAGGGAAGCAGCGCAGTAAACGAGTCTGCCCTCACAGGGGAGAGTATTCCGGTGGATAAGGCGGCAGGTGACCCTGTCTCGGCTGCTACTTTAAATCAATCCGGCTTTATCCGCTGCGAGGCATCGAGAGTCGGAGAGGATACCACGCTTTCCCAGATTATCAGGATGGTCAGCGATGCGGCTGCCACAAAAGCGCCCATTGCGAAGATCGCCGATAAGGTATCCGGCGTATTTGTACCTGCCGTGATCACGATCGCGATCATCACGACCATCGGCTGGCTTCTCGCAGGCGAGACCATGGCCTTCGCCTTAGCCCGCGGAATCTCCGTTCTCGTCATCAGCTGCCCGTGTGCATTAGGACTTGCAACGCCGGTAGCCATCATGGTGGGAAACGGAATGGGAGCGAAGAACGGAATTCTCTTTAAGACAGCAGTTTCTCTG
The DNA here is from genome assembly GCA_934370915.1 of uncultured Lachnospiraceae bacterium. Classification (GTDB taxonomy): domain Bacteria; phylum Bacillota; class Clostridia; order Lachnospirales; family Lachnospiraceae; genus Pilosibacter. The sequence goes on along the minus strand of CAKRNI010000216.1, from coordinate 1,003 downwards.
GAAGAAACGGGAAAAGTAGAGATCGTTGCCTTAGATAAGACGGGAACCATCACAAGCGGCGAGCCACGCGTGACAGACATCGTCCCGGCGGACGGCGTTGATGAGACAGAGCTTCTCTCCATGGCGTTTGCCCTTGAGAAGAAGAGTGAACACCCGCTGGCAAAGGCGGTCCTCTTAAAAGGTGAGGAGATGGGGCTTTCCGCAGCTGATGTGACAGATTTTGCGGCACTTCCCGGAAACGGACTTTCTGCGAAATTAAATGGGAATACGATCTACGGCGGAAACATGAGGTTTATCGGAAGCTATGTTTCTGTGCCGGAAGCTATGAAAAAGAAATCAGAAGCTCTCGCTGAAAGCGGAAAGACTCCGCTGTTCTTTGCGGAGAATGAGAAGCTTGTGGGCATCATTGCCGTTGCGGATATGATCAAGGAAGACAGCCCGCAGGCGATCAAGGAGCTCCAGAACATGGGAATCCATGTGGTCATGCTGACGGGCGACAACGAGCGCACCGCAAAGGCCGTCGGAAAAGAGGCGGGTGTTGACGAGGTCATCGCCGGAGTCCTCCCGGACGGCAAGGAAAGTGTGATCAGAAAACTGAAGGAAAAAGGCAAGGTTGCCATGGTCGGTGACGGAATCAACGACGCCCCGGCCCTCACGAGAGCCGATATGGGTATCGCCATCGGAGCCGGAACAGATGTTGCCATTGATGCGGCGGACGTTGTCCTCATGAAGAGCCGCTTGTCAGATGTCCCGGCAGCGATCCGCTTAAGCCGTGCGACGCTTACAAATATCCACGAGAACCTGTTCTGGGCGTTTTTCTACAATGTGATCGGGATTCCGCTTGCCATGGGACTCTGGATCCCGGTATTCGGATGGAAACTGAATCCGATGTTTGGTGCCGCAGCCATGAGCTTATCCAGCTTCTGCGTTGTATCCAACGCCCTGCGCTTAAATTTCTTTGATATCCGGCGTTCCGACAGGGACAAAAAGATAAAAACAAAAA
>CAKRNI010000215.1 GCA_934370915.1 uncultured Lachnospiraceae bacterium | reverse complement strand
GATAGAAACACGGAGGGAAACATGAATTTAACAGGGAAGGTTACTCTTGTGACAGGCGCAAGCCGCGGAATCGGCCGTCAGATCGCTCTGACACTGGCTGGATACGGCGCGACCGTCATCGTCAACTATAACGGTTCCGCAGCAAAGGCAGAGGAAGTCGTAAACGAGATCACAGCAAACGGCGGAACAGCTGAGAGCATGCAGTGCAGCATCAGTGATTTTGAGAAATCCAAAGAAATGATCGATGGGATCGTAAAAAAATATGGCCATCTCGATATTCTTGTGAACAACGCCGGAATTACAAAAGACAACCTGATCATGAAGATGTCCGAGGACGATTTTGACGCAGTTATTGCCACAAATTTAAAGGGCGCGTTCAACTGTATCAAGCATGTTTCCCGCCAGATGTTAAAACAGAGAGGCGGACGGATCATCAATATCTCCTCCGTTTCCGGAGTGATGGGAAATGCAGGACAGGCAAACTACTGCGCGTCCAAGGCGGGCATCATCGGACTCACAAAATCCGTTGCGAGAGAGCTTGGAAGCCGCGGGATCACAGCAAATGCAGTCGCGCCGGGATTTATCCGTACGGAGATGACAGATGTGCTTCCGGAGGACGTAAAGAAGGCTATGGGTGAGCAGATCCCGTTAAAGCGTTTCGGTGAGACGAAGGACATTGCGGAGGCAGTCGCATTCCTCGCTTCCGATGAGGCAGCTTATATTACCGGCCAGGTCCTTCAGGTAGACGGCGGCATGGCGATGTAAAGCGTGTAAAAGACAGTTGGAAAAAGCGCCTGTTCCGGTCACACAGCCGGACAGCGGATGTTTCGGTTATCATCTGCGCGGGGCGTGGATGATAACATATTTAGAACAGGAGAACGAAAAGCATGAGAAGAGTTGTAGTAACAGGAATGGGCGCGATCACCCCGATCGGAAACGATGTTGAGACCTTCTGGAACGGATTAAAAGAGAAGAAACTCGGATTTGGACCGATCACATCGTTTGATACGACAGATTACAAAGCAAAGCTCGCGGCAGAGGTCAAGGACTTTGAGCCGAAGGATTACATGGATCCGAAGGCGGCAAGAAGAATGGAGCGCTTCGCACAGTTTGCGGTAGCAGCATCCCGTCAGGCGATCGAGGATTCCGGTCTTGATATGACGAAGGAAGATCCGTTCCGCGTCGGTGTCTGCGTGAGCTCCGGTATCGGAAGCTTACAGATCATCGAGAAGGAATATAAGAAGCTTCTGGAAAAAGGACCGAACCGTGTAAACCCGCTTCTGGTGCCGCTCATGATCAGCAACATGGCAGCAGGAAACGTGTCCATCCAGTTTGGCTTAAAGGGAAAGAACATCAACGTCGTGACAGCATGTGCGTCCGGCACGAACTCCATCGGTGAGGCGATGCGGGCGATCCAGCACGGTGAGGCTGAAGTCATGGTAGCAGGCGGAACCGAGAGCTGCATCACACCGTTAGGCGTTGCGGGATTCTCCGGACTTACCGCTCTTTCCACCTCCGAGGATCCGGAGCGCGCCTCCATTCCTTTCGATCTTGAGAGAAACGGTTTCGTCATGGGCGAGGGCGCAGGCGTTGTTGTCTTGGAGGAGCTTGAGCACGCGAAAGCCCGTGGAGCGAAGATCTACGCGGAGTTAGCCGGATACGGCGCGACAGGCGACGCCTACCACATCACTTCCCCGGCTGAGGACGGAAGCGGTGCAGCAAAGGCAATGGAATACGCTATTGCTGACGCAGGAATGAAGCCGGAGGACATCGATTACATCAATGCCCACGGAACAGCGACCCACCACAACGATCTGTTTGAGACAAAGGCAATCAAGCTCGCACTTGGCGACCATGCATATAAAGTAAAGATCAACTCCACAAAGTCCATGATCGGTCACCTCTTAGGTGCTGCCGGCGGCGTTGAGTTCATCGACTGTGTAAAATCCATCCAGGACGGCTTCGTTCATGCCACAGCAGGATTAAAAGTGGACGATCCGGAATGTGATCTTGACTACACAAAGGGCGACGGCGTCTCCATGGATGTGAAGACAGTCTTAACAAACTCTCTGGGATTTGGCGGCCACAATGCGTGCCTGCTTGTCAGAAAGTATGAGGAGTAAGGAGAACGGCGATGGAAGTAAAAGAGATCATTGAGTTAATGAAAGCAATGTCGGAGAACGGCATGACCGGCTTCGAGCTTGCGGAAGGTGACTGGAAGCTGAGCATGAAGCGGGAAAAGAAGATCGTTGCCGCGGCGCAGACACCGGTTGTTATGCAGGTACCGGGACAGACGATGATCCAGACCGCAGATGTGACTGCTATGGAGCAGGTTTCCGGTGAGACCGGTGAAAAGAAAATGTCAGGAATCTCCGAGAAAGTGATCAGTTGTCCGCTTGTGGGGACGTTCTATTCTTCCCCGGCACCGGACGCAGAGGACTATGTAAAAGTTGGAGATACCGTGAAAAAAGGTCAGGTCATCGGAATCGTGGAAGCCATGAAGCTGATGAATGAGATCGAGAGCGAGTATGACGGAATCGTGGAAGAGATCCTTGTGAAGAACGAGGAGACCGTTGAGTACGGTCAGCCGTTATTCAGAATTCGTTAATTATAAAGATAACCGTTTGGCGGCCCGCGCATTGCCGCGCGGGCTGTGAAATATTGGATAGAGGGTAAAAATCATGTTAGGAATCAAAGAAATTCAGGAGATCATCCCACACAGACATCCGTTTCTTCTTGTGGACTGCATCGAGGAGCTGGAGCCGGGTGTGAGAGCGGTCGGATATAAATCAGTGACATACAACGAGCCATATTTCGCAGGCCATTTCCCGCAGGAGCCGGTAATGCCGGGAGTCCTGATCGTTGAGGCGCTGGCGCAGACAGGCGCTGTGGCGATCTTAAGCGTTGAGGGAAATAAGGGAAAGACCGCGTATTTCGGCGCGATGAACAATGTAAAGTTTAAAAAGAAGGTAGTTCCGGGCGACAAGCTCCGTCTGGAGTGCGAGATCATCAAGCAGAAAGGACCGGTCGGCGTTGGAAAGGCGGTTGCTACCGTGGACGGCAAAGTCGCGGTATCTGCAGAACTCACATTTATGATCGGTTAGGACTGGTGAAGAGATGTTTCAGAAGATTTTAATCGCAAACCGCGGCGAGATCGCCGTTCGGATCATCCGGGCATGCCGGGAGATGGGGATCAAGACGGTTGCCGTCTACTCCGAGGCAGACCGGGACGCGCTGCACACACTTCTTGCGGACGAGGCGATCTGTATCGGACCGGCGCCGTCCACGGAGAGCTATCTCGATATGGAGCGGATCCTGACCGCATGCGTTGTCATGAAGGCGGATGCCATCCATCCGGGCTTCGGATTTTTGTCCGAGAATGCCCGCTTCGCGGAGCTCTGTGAAAAGTGCAATATCCGCTTTATCGGACCGTCCGCTGAGATCATTAACAAGATGGGAAATAAGTCCGAGGCGAGAAAGACTATGATGGCGGCGGGCGTTCCGGTGGTTCCGGGAAGCAAAGAGCCGGTCTACACCGTGGAGGAAGGTCTTAAGACCGCGAAAGAGGTCGGTTTTCCGGTGATGATCAAGGCATCCAGCGGCGGCGGTGGAAAGGGAATGCGTGTTTCGAGGTCTGAGAAAGATTTCGAGGCGAATTTCTTAAATGCCCAGATGGAATCCGTCAAGGGATTTTCCGACAATACCATGTATATCGAGCGGTTTGTGGAGAATCCGCGCCACATCGAGTTCCAGATCTTAGGCGACCGTTACGGAAATGTGGTCCATCTCGGTGAGCGCGACTGCTCGATCCAGAGAAGACACCAGAAGGTGCTTGAGGAGTCTCCGTCCGCGGCGATTTCCGGGGAGCTCCGGAAAAAGATGGGTGAGACGGCAGTCCGGGCAGCAAAGGCGGTCGGATATGAGAATGCGGGAACCATCGAATTCCTTTTAGATAAACAGAAAAATTTCTATTTTATGGAAATGAATACGAGAATCCAGGTGGAACATCCGGTGACGGAAGCTGTTACGGACATGGATCTCATCAAAGAACAGATCAGGATTGCGGCGGGTGAACCGCTCTCTGTCAGCCAGGAGGACATTAAGATCTCCGGCCATGCCATCGAGTGCAGGATCAATGCGGAGAATCCGGAGAAGAATTTTATGCCATGTCCGGGCATGATCACAGATATCCATCTTCCGGGCGGCCGGGGAGTCCGTGTGGACACAGCGGTCTACAACAATTACCGGATCCCGCCGAACTATGATTCTATGATCTTAAAGCTGATCGTGCGGGACAAGGACCGGGAGTCCGCCATCGCGAAGATGCGGAGCGCCCTTGGAGAGCTTGTCATCGAGGGAATCAATACGAACCTGGATTTCCAGTATGATATTTTAAGCGATCCGGATTTT
>CAKRNI010000214.1 GCA_934370915.1 uncultured Lachnospiraceae bacterium | reverse complement strand
ATTCTCTCCAGATGCTCAAGCGGTGTTCCCGGAATCGGCATCAGGGCATTTAACGGGATGGAATCGATTCCAAGCTCAGCAAGGCTGACTGCCATGTCAAGACGATCCTCCCAGGTCTCTCCCATTCCGATGATTCCGCCGGAACATGCACACATTCCCTCAGCCTTTATCATCTTCAGCGTGTTGATCTTCATGTCGTAGGTATGGGTGGTGCAGATATTCGGAAAGTTTCTTCTGGAGGTCTCAATGTTATGATGATAGCTTGTAACTCCGGCCTCATGCAGGCGGTGAAGCTGCTCCGCACTCACAAATCCCATGGATGCGCAGAGATCAATCTTACATTCTTTTTTCATGGTCTCGTAAGCATGGATCGCCTTCTCAAACTCCTCACCGGTCAGTGCTTTTCCCGATGTAACAATAGAGAAACGGTCTACGCCCTCATCCTCATGGACATGGCACATCTTTACGATCTCTTCCTCCGGAAGGAAATCATAGACCTCACAGTTTGTGTGATGATGCGCTGACTGCGCGCAGTACTTACAATCCTCCGGACATCGTCCGCTCCGTCCATTGATAATCGAACAGAGATCGACCTTATCTCCCACACATGCCTTGCGGATCCGGTCTGCTCCCTCGCAGAGCTCCTTTAAATCGCATGTCAGGAAGAAATTCAAATCGTCCTCTCTTGTGATTCTTCTTCCGTCGATAATTTCCTGTGCCAGTGTCAGTGCATCCATAGTATTCTCCTCATATTTCTTTATCTGTTTTGTTTTTTCAGTCACGATTGTAAACTTTCACTTCGCATTATAGTTTACAATTATACAAAAAAGTGCTGCGAAAGTCAACCATTTTTCATATGACAGTTAACTTTCACAACACTTAAATTGTCATCCTTCACGGTTAGAAATTCTCTGAACTGATCATTTCCCGCACGATACTGTGGCAGCAGCCGATTTTGCCAATCTGGAATACCGAGTCTCGGCCTCAACCGCCCAGATACGCCTCCTTCACCTGCGGATTTGACAACAGCTTATCCGCATCGTCAGAGAGAACGATCTCTCCTGTCTCGATCACATAACCTCTTTTTGCGATCCTCAATGCCTGATTTGCGTTCTGCTCTACCAGCATGATCGTTGTTCCGGATCTGTTAATGGAGACGATGGTTTCAAAGACCTGATCCACCAGACGTGGGGAAAGACCCATGGATGGCTCATCCAAAAGCAGCAGCTTCGGTCTGGACATCAACGCACGTCCCATGGCTAACATCTGCTGCTCACCCCCGGATAATGTTCCTGCCAGCTGATTTTTTCGTTCCGCCAGTCTCGGGAACATTTCAAAGATCTTATTTAAGTCTCCTTTTACATTTTCTTTGTCCTTCCGGCTGTACGCACCTAAAAGCAGGTTATCCATCACCGATGTCCGCGGAAATACTCTCCTGCCTTCCGGAACCATGGTCATTCCGTTTCTCACGATCTCCATGGTGCCGGTGCCGTGGATCGCCTGATCTTCAAAGCTTATCTCACCGGCAGATGGGATCTGTCCCATAATTGCAGTCAAAAGGGAGGTTTTTCCGGCACCGTTCGCCCCGATCAGGGCAACCAGCTCTCCCTTTTCCACTGTGAGACTGATATTTTTTATGGCATGGATCTTGCCGTAATAGACATCCAGATTTTTTACATCAAGCATCGCCATTTGCGGAGGCCCCCTTTCCCAGATAGGACTCGATCACTACAGGATCATTCTTCACATCCTGAGGCAGTCCCTCTGCGATCTTCTGTCCATGGTCGAAGACAACCACACGGTCCGCAATGTTCATGACCATACGCATGGCATGTTCAATGAGGATGATCGAATATTTTTCCGCCTTCAGCCGGTTGATGATCTCCACCAGCTCATCTTTTTCATGCGGATTCATTCCTGCCGCCGGTTCATCAAGCAGGATCAGGCTCGGCTCTGTCGCAAGTACCCTCGCGATCTCCAGACGGCGCTGCATGCCATAAGGAAGATTTTTCGCCAGCCAGTCCTTTTTGTCATAGATCCCTACGTATTTCAGGCATTTCTCTATATATTCCTGATTCTCAGCCTCTTCTCTCTTTAGCCTTGAGCTGCTTATCAGGGAATCCCAGATCCCGCTCTTTCTGCGGCAGTGGCGGGCAATAATGATATTTTCCGCTACCGTCATGTTCCCAAACAGGCGGATATTCTGGAATGTGCGGGCCATACCGAGACGGGTGATGGCTTCCGGCTGCATTTTTTCTATATTTTTCCCTTTAAAAATGATCTCACCTCTGGTTGCGGGAGAGATTCCTGTGAGAACATTGTAGAACGTGGTTTTTCCGGAACCGTTCGGTCCTATGATGGCTACGATCTCGCCCTCATTGATGGAAAAATCGATCTCATTGTTGGCGCAAAGTCCGCCGAATACTTTTGTCACTTTTCTTGTCTCAAGCAGCATATCCATCACTCCTCTTCCATCTGGACTGTTTCCTTTTTGTCAGCGCCCCAGATTCCCTGCGGTCTGAAACGCATCATGAATACAAGAAGGAAGCCGTAAAGGATCATCCATGGATCAAATGGAAGTCCTGCAATATCTTTTACTGAATGGAACAACTCCGGCAGGATGGTGAGAAGGATTCCGCCGAGGATCATGCCCTTGATGCTCCGTCTTCCTCCGATAACCACCATGGTGAATATGGAAATAGACTTGGTCGCATTTAGGAGCTCCGGGCTTACCATGCTGGCGAACACAGCCTGAAAGCTTCCCGCAATGCTGCAGATCACCGCAGAAATCACCATAGCGAGGATTTTATAATATCGGGTGTTGATGCCCATGGCAACCGCCGCGATCTCGTCTTCACGGATCGCAGAAAAGGCATAGCCGATTCTGGAATGCTCTGTTTTCCAGGCAAAAAATGCAACTGCTGCCGTGATCAGAAACAGGATCAGAATATATCCGCCCTTGCTGGTCGATGCAAGTTTTGTGATCTTGACGCCAAAGATCTCCGGTGATTTAAGTCCCGGTATTCCGGCCGTTCCGCCCAAAGCCGCGGTATTGATCGCAATAAAACGAAGAATCTCGCAGAAAGCGTAGGTGATAACGATCAAAAACTGTCCCTTTACACGGAGGGAAGCCATCGCCAGAGGGATCGAGATCAGCGCTGCTAACAAAAGTCCGATCGGGATCGTGATCCAGAAATTCAGACCGGCATATTTTAATAATACTGCTGTCGTGTAAGCTCCGATTCCGTAAAAGGCGGCATGCCCCAGTGAAGTCTGTCCCAGATATCCGGATACAAAATTGAGCCCCAGTGCCAGAATCGACGCAATCAGACAGTTCACGATCACATGCTGGAAGTATGTAGGGATCCATGCACTTCCGCCGTGAAATTTATCAATATAGCAGATCAGTAAGACCAAAACCGCCGATCCAAGAAAGGCAGTCTTCCCGTTTTTTCCAAAAAAACGTTCTCTTTTCATGTGCTGCCTCCTTAAACCTTTTCTTCAAATTTGTATCCCATAAGTCCTGACGGCTTAATGAGAAGAACCAGGATCATGACTGCAAATCCGATCGCATCTTTATAACCGGTAGAAATAAATCCGGCTGTCAGGTTCTCTACGATCCCGAGGATGATCCCTCCGACCAGAGATCCTGTAATGCTGCCGATTCCGCCGAGAATCGCGCAGGACCAGCCCTTTAATCCGGCAAGAGCTCCCATTGTGGGATTGATCGCGTAAATGGTTCCGATAAAGAAACCGGCCGCCGCTCCAAGGGCTCCGCTGATGGCAAAGGTGACCTTGATCAGTTTTTCCGCATTGACACCCATAAGTCCTAAGGTCTGCATATCCTGGGATGCAGCCAGCATGGCCTTTCCCGTCAGGGTATGCTTGATGAAAAGCTCCAGACATACCATGATGATGATTGTTCCGATCAGGATATATAAATGAAGGGAACTGATGGTCAACGGCTGTCCTGCGATCGTACAGATGGTGATCAGCTTCTGCTCAACGAGCTCCGGATATGCCTTGGGGTTTACCGTAAATACGGCATTGGCCGTGTAGCGCAGGATCGTGGAAATCCCCAATGCGGTGATAAAACCGGTCGCCGCCAGAACCCCTTTCTTTCTCAATGGCTTATAGCCAAACTGGTCTACCGCCATCGCGATCAGGGCTCCGGCTGCCATTGAAATAAGGAGTGCCGGAATCATCGGAAGCCCCAGATACGTTGTCACAAAATAACCGGTATACGCGCCCAGCATATAGACCTCTCCGTGAGTCCAGTTAATGACTCCCACAATTCCAAACACCGTTGTCCAGCCTATGGCGATCAGGGAGTAGATACCTCCCTGCGCCAGACCATTTATAACCTGCTGCAAAAATACCAACATATTGTCACCACCTGTACGTTTTCATC
>CAKRNI010000213.1 GCA_934370915.1 uncultured Lachnospiraceae bacterium | reverse complement strand
TGCATGAAACCGGCGATCTTCACCAGCTCGATATCGTGATCTGAGTAACCGAATTTCTTTAAGATCATTGCTGCCCGCTCCGCAACCATCGCGCAGTGCGCATCTGAATGATCCGTAAATCCCATGGTTCCCAGATTATCGTTTCCTTTTTTCAGGTAAGCTAAAACTTCCTCGTTTTTTTTGATTTCCTTATATGTCATATTCTTTTCCCTCTGCCGCAGTCGACCCAGCTCGTGACTGCTCTTTCTTTTCTCTCTCATTTTCACTTCTATATCATATAGCAGAAAAAAGAAAGGAACAATCACACTCCGGTAAAAGAATGTAAAATCTGTGTAAAGTATTACTGCACATGGGTAGGAATTTTCTGAACTGAAAATTCCGTACAATACAGTGGTGGTAGTGGATTTTGCCGATTTGGAATGCGAAGCATCGGCAAAATCAGTTACTGTTTGCGCAAGGCGTAAACAGTAACTGTAAAGTTCTCCTTGACATATGTACGAAATCGTACTATGATTTTACGTACGATTTCGTACATCAACAGCTGTAAAACTGTCGATGGGAAAGACAAGATTTTCCCTCGCGGGCATACACAGTCAAAAACTGAAAGGGTTCACGATGAATATTTCACTTTCCGACCACTTTACCTATAAAAAGCTCCTGCGCTTCACATTTCCGTCTGTCGTCATGATGATCTTAACCTCCATCTACGGCGTTGTGGACGGTGTTTTCGTCTCGAACTTTGTGGGTTCCGAGGCCTTCGCCTCCATCAATATCATTATGCCGTTTCTCATGATTCTCGGTGCCATCGGCTTTATGACCGGCAGCGGCGGCAGTGCCCTGGTGGCTCTGACCTTCGGGACCGGGAACGAGCAAAAAGCAAAGGAGATCTTTTCCCTCCTCGTCTACGTTCTGATCGCGGTGGGCTTTCTCTTTACGGTGGGCGGTGAGATCCTTTTAGCCCCAATGGCAAAACTCTTAGGCGCTGATGAGGTCCTCCTCCCCTACTGCGTCCGTTACGGCCGGATCATCCTGCTGGCTCTGATTCCCTTCATGCTGCAGAATGTATTCCAGAGCTTTTTAGTTGTTGCGGAGCGCCCGCAGCTCGGACTCCTGATCACCATCGCGTCAGGACTCACAAATATGATCCTCGATGCTTATTTTATCGCCATTCTGCGTCTCGGCGTCGTGGGAGCTGCCGCCGCAACGGCAATCAGCCAGTCCATCGGCGGACTGATCCCCCTGCTCTACTTTATCTTTCCAAACAGGAGCCGACTCCGTCTCGGAAAGACCCATATGGACTTTAGCGCCCTGTTAAAGGCATGTACAAACGGTGCTTCCGAGTTTATGACGAACATCTCCATGTCCATCGTAAACATGCTCTACAACTGGCAGCTCATGCGCCTTTCCGGTTCCGACGGTGTTGCCATATACGGCGTCATCATGTATGTGAGCTTTATCTTCGCGGCGCTCTTTATCGGCTACTCTATGGGAAGTGCCCCGATCGTGGGCTATCACTGCGGTGCAGGAAATAAGGCTGAGTTAAAAAATCTCCTCGGAAAGAGCTTCCGGCTGATCCTGACCTTCCAGATCGTCCTGACGATCGTGGCAGAGGCTGGTGCCCCGTTTCTTGCGGGAATTTTCGTCCGCTATAACACGAGCCTCTTAGACATGACGGTCCATGCATTCCGCTCATACTCGATCTCTTTCCTGTTCATGGGCTTCAGCATCTACGCATCGTCCTTCTTTACGGCACTCAACGACGGGTTCGTCTCCGCTGTGATCTCCTTCTGCCGTACCATGATCTTTGAAACGGGGGCTGTTATCATCCTGCCGTTTTTCCTCGGTGTCTCCGGGATCTGGTATTCCATCATCGCAGCGGAATTTATGGCGGTATGCCTGTCGCTCTTCTTCCTGATCCGGAAGGCAAAGAAGTACGGATACGCGTAAACTGACAGCCCGGGCAGGCGGATATAAAGGCCTGCACTGACCCCCATAACACTATATTTTCAGGAGATCTGCCATGTACTCTGCATTTAAAGAATTCTACAACCTGCTCAGCCAGGTCGACAGTGCCTACCATGACGCTGCATTAAAGCTCGGTCTCACGGACAGCGAGCTTGATATTCTCTACTCTCTCAACGAACACGGCTCCGGCTGCAATCAAAGTATTTTTTACAAAGAGACCGGCACCACAAAATCCACGATCAACTCCGCGGTACGCAAGATGGAACAGGCCGGTTATCTGTACCTGAAACCCGGAACAGGGAGGAACACCTGCGTTTTTCTCACGGAAAAAGGAGAGAAACTCATGAAAAATACCGCCCATCGCCTGATTGCCATCGAAAATGCGATTTTTGAGAGCTGGTCTCCCGAGGAGCAGCAGCTCTTCATGAAACTGAACCGGGATTTCGCGGCTAAATTCACGGAGGAGACGAAAGCCTTATAAGCTCTGCTAAAGCAGAATGTGCCTTTTGTGTAATAGGAAATTCCTTGAACTATCCCATTACGCAAAAAATCAGCGCCTCTGAAAAATATTCCCAGTGGCGCTGATCTTTTATGTCTCTATCATCTGATATTTAGAACTGTCTCATAAGATTTACCATCTCGATCGCGGAAAGTGCACAGTCATATCCCTTATTTCCGCCTTTGCTTCCGGCACGGGCGATGGCCTGCTCAATGTTCTCTGTTGTCAGGACGCCGAAGAGTACCGGCATCTTCTCTGCCAGTCCCACCTGGGCGATTCCCTTGGAGACCTCACTGCACACATAATCATAGTGTGTGGTGTCACCGCGGATCACAGCGCCGACACAGATGATCGCGTCGTACTTGCCGGACTTTGCCATGGCAGATGCCGCAACCGGGATCTCGAATGCACCCGGAACCCAGGCCGCTGTGATATTTTCTTCCTCCACGCCGTGGCGGACAAGTCCGTCAACCGCTCCGCCTAAGAGCTTATTTACGATGATCTCGTTAAAACGGGAAGCCACGATTCCTACTTTCATACCTTCCGGTGCTACAACTTTTCCTTCTAATATCTTGATCTCTTTCATGATGATTCTCCTTTTCTTTCTTATGTTTTCTACTATTCAGAAGTCTTCATAATTACATGCAAAATTCTTTTTCCAATTGCTCAGCACTTCCGTCCGTGCGAGGTGTGTGCCGCCGGTGTACAGGATTTTCCATTCGATCACACCTTGATTTTTGTAAAGATATGTCCCATCTTGTCCTGCTTCGTCTTCAGGTAGAAGCTGTCGTACTGCTGCGGATCGATCTCGATCGGCACGCGCTCATGGATCTCAAGCCCGAAGCCGGAAAGTCCATAGATCTTCTCCGGATTGTTCGTGAGAAGTCTTAAGGACTTCACGCCGAGATCCCTTAAGATCTGTGCACCGATCCAGTATTCCCTGAGATCCGGAGCGAAACCAAGCTTGATATTAGCCTCCACCGTGTCAAAGCCCTGCTCCTGAAGCACATACGTCTTCAGTTTGTTGATCAGACCGATGCCCCGGCCTTCCTGACGCATGTAGAGAATAACGCCCCGGCCTTCCGCTTCCACCTGGCGCATCGCGGTCTGGAGCTGTTTTCCGCAGTCACAGCGCATGGAACCGAACACATCGCCGGTCAAGCACTCGGAATGTACGCGGCAGAGCACATCCTCGCCGTCACCGATATCCCCCTTCACAAGAGCCACATGGTGCTCACCGGTAATATCGTTCACATAACCGTAGATCTTAAAGTGTCCGTACTGGGTCGGCATGTCCGCGCAGGCCTCCTGCACCACATGTTTTTCATGGACACGGCAGTAATCCTGCAGTTCCTTGATGGTGATGAATTTCAGTCCGTACTCCTTCGCCAGCTTCCACAGGTTCGTGGTCCGCATCATGGTTCCGTCTTCCTCCATGATCTCACAGCACACACCGCACTCGGAAAGTCCTGCCAGACGCATGAGGTCCACAGTTGCCTCGGTGTGGCCGTTTCTCACAAGGACACCGCCGCGCCTTGCCACGAGAGGAAATACATGACCCGGTCTTCTGAGATCCTGAGGCTTTGTCGCCGGATCCACACACTTCATCATCGTATAAGAGCGCTCCGCCGCGGAGATTCCTGTTGTCGTGTCCACATGGTCGATGGAAACCGTGAATGCCGTACAGTGGTTATCCGTGTTCTCGGATACCATCTGCGGAAGTCCCAGCCGCTCTGCCACTGCTGCGCTCATCGGCGTACAGATCAGTCCCTTCGCATGGCTTGCCATGAAATTGATATTTGCCTGTGTCGCGAACTCTGCCGCACAGATCATATCTCCCTCGTTCTCCCGGTCCGGGTCATCTGTCACGAGAATGATCTTTCCCGCCCGCAGATCTTCGATCGCTTCTTCGATTGTGTTGTATTGCTCGTTCATATTTTCCTGCCTTTCCAGAGTCCTT
>CAKRNI010000212.1 GCA_934370915.1 uncultured Lachnospiraceae bacterium | reverse complement strand
TTGCATTGACAATCTCGAACAGCAGGGTGTTTCCCTGATCCTTTTCCTCTGCACCGGAGAATTTCCGGCTGAATTTCGCTCCAATGTCCCCCTTATCTTCCCTGACCATATCTTAAAGGGACTGATTCCGGCCATCGGCGTGAAAAATCTGTCTGTCATCATTCCTGCCAAGGCCCAGGAGGAACAGATGCCCGGAAAGTGGAAAGACTGCTGTGACTCTCTACACGTGACCTCTGTATCCCCATACGGTGATCCTCTCGCTGTTTTTGCAGCCGCAAAGGAGATCCCCGCCGATACAGATCTGATCCTTTTAGACTGCATCGGATACACCATCGAAATGAAGGAGCGTATCCAGGCTCTGACCCAAAAACCGGTCCTTCTTTCCCGTACACTTGTGGCACGGGTGATTCGTGAATTAGTCTAAGCTAATTCAACAGTCATATAGAGCATTCCCCATATCCCAGTAGACAACGGATGCTTAGTTTTTCATCTATCGTCCACCACGAACGCCGGGCGTTTCGAAGCTCGGCGTTTTGTGTTGGGAATATGAAATGAGCTGCCGCACGTTAATGCGACAGCCCCTTCCAATCTATCGTTTATTTGTTACTGAAATGCTTTCGCAATGAACTGCTACTGGACCCAGACACCGTCTTTATTTACATAGAATCCGTCCGGAGTCATCCGATCCGCATACATGCTGCCTTCTCCGGCAAGCTTATCGGTACTGAAGTAATACCATTTGTCACTGATCATATGCCAGCCGGTGAACATCCGTCCGTTGTTTCCGCCCGCCTGATGATCTAAGAAATACCAGTTATTATTGATATAATTCCATCCGGTCGCCATGCTGCCGTTCTGGTTAAAGTAATACCACTGTCCACCGATCTGCTGCCAGCCGGTCATCATCCGTCCGTTATTTGTTCCGGCCTGCGGATCTAAGTAATACCAGATATTGTTCTCAAAGAGCCATCCGGTTGCCATATAACCGTCTTTGTTAAAGTAGTACCAGGTCTCACCGCCCTGTACCGGGAACTTCACCCAGCTGTTTGACGGCCATGTTCCGTTTGTATACTGATACCACCAGCCATTCTGATTCTGCTTCCAGCTACCTGCAAGTGTCTTTGATGTTGTGCTGCTTCCGGAGCCGGATCTTCTGGAGCTGCCGCCGCCACCGCCGGAGCTGCTATGATGTCCGCTGGAAGAGCCACCGCCGGAGGAGCCTCCACTGGAAGAGCCTCCACTGGAAGAGCCGCCGCTGGAGCTTCCGCCACCAGATGAGCCGCCGCTGGAAGGTTTCTTATATCCACAGGTGGTACACGTACCGTTGCTGTCGTAAGTATGGGCTGTTTCCCCGATACGAACCTTACATACCGTACATTCTTTCCAGTGCTTATCTGCATCATTCTTGTAATCCGCCGATGCGCTGTGTCCGGTCTTCGGGACCACAACCGTCGCCGGATCGGTGATAGCCACAGTACCGCTATTATCCTCATACAGCTTTCCACATGTCCCGCATCGATAATATTCTTTATTTCCGTCCGCGGTACACGTTGCCGCTTTTGCCCCTACCACAACCAGACTGCCTGCACAGGAATGAGGCGGAGCAATGGTGCGGGTATATCCGCAAATATTACAATCGGTATCTGCATCATTGTCATACACATGGGCTGCGGAATCCTTCACACTTCCACTCTTATCCGGGCATGCAGCATCCGTACATTCTTTCCAGTGCTTGGAGGCATCCTGCTTCCATGTACCGTCATATGTATGGGTATGAGGAACGGTCACAGTTCGAACATATCCGCAAATATTACAGTCGGTATCTGCATCATCGTCATATACGTGGGCTGCAGACTCCTTCCTGCTTCCAATCTTATCCGTGCATGTGGCATCCGTACATTCTTTCCAGTGCTTGGAGGTATCATGAGTCCATGCACCATAAGTATGAGTATGTCCAGTTACACCACGATTGTATCCACAGTCATTACAGATGGTATCCGCAGCATCATCATAAACATGCATGCCATAATCTTGATAACTGCCTATACGATTCGGACATTTAGGATTGGTACATTGTTTCCAATGATGAGTAGCATTACTACTCCAATTGCCATCATATATATGATTATAGCTTACATCCAAATTAAATTTCGCCGTTTTCCCATGACCGCAATCATAATTGTAAGAAATTCTCTCAATCTCGTATCCAGCATCATAGTCTGGCGTTAATATGGATCCTGTAACTTTACCACTGACCCAATTTGAACTCTTTTCCACTTTAAAACCGCTCGGCAGACCAGAAAGATCAAATTTCAAGTCTGTATCAAAAGTAATTGGATAAAAGTTTGAATAACACTCAAAGTCTATCGTTGATGCACAATTACTTACATCCAATGAAGTTAATTGATTCTCGAAGCAATGTAACTCACCTAATGTAATATTTTTGCTCACATCCAATTCCGTTAATTTATTATTATCACATCTTAATGATTTTAACTTCAGATTCGTGCTCACATCCAGATCCGTCAATGCGTTATATGAACAGACTAATGTTTCTAAATTGGAAGCTGATCTCACATCCAGAGAAGTTAATTGGTTTTTATTGCAAAGAATTGATAATAATTTCACATTCGTTCCTATTTCCAGTGTAGTTAACGCATTATATTGACACTCAACATACTGCAACAAAGGATTGCTTGTTAAATTTAATGAAGTTAAGTTGTTAGAGGCACAAGACAATTTCATTAAATTGACATTTTTGCTCACATCCAGTGAGTCTATATTGTTATTTGAACAGTATAAGTACAATAATTTTGTATTCGCATCTAAATCCAATCCCGTTAACTGATTATTCCAGCATTGTAGTTCATATAATAAAAGATTTTCACTAACATCTAACGTGGTCAGCTCATTATCCGTGCATTTTAAGCTATCAAGCTTTTCAAAATATGCGATTCCCTCGAGAGATTGAATCCCCTTATTATTACACTCGATTTTGATTACTTTATCTCTTTCCGTTTTACTGAGAATATCATTGCTATCTGTATCAAACGTTTTCACTATCTCCCGAAACTTCTCATCCGGGAAATTCGCTACATCAATCGCAATATCACCGGTATCTGCCAACGCAGTTACAGGTGCCACCCATAACATCATACAAAGAACCGGTAAAAGACTTAACCATCGTTTCTTCATGATCATACCTCCTTTTTTCGCTCGGGTTCCTTCCGGAATCCGGACTCTGTTTCAATCACTTTTCTTTTCCCATTTCCGCGTTACAAACCGCTTCATAAAGCCACGGCAAAGGGATTCTTAAATCATCCGTTTCTGCCAGTGATCGCCTCCCTACTTACGCAAACAGGCGCACTCTCCCCGGCATCCCGCCAGATAAAGTGCGCCTGTACGATATTTAAATTTGTGGAAATGGACAGAGTTATCCCGCTGTGCTGTGCTGTGCTGTGCTGTGCTGTGCTGTGCTGTGCTGTGCTGTGCAAAGCATACCAGTCATCATCATAACGTCAATCCCCTTTCCCCAAATCTTCGGTACCGGCTGTCACTGAACTGGTACCGGACCGAAATGTTCTTCTACCCTTTATATACATGATTTCATCGCAAAAATATATACTCACGATGAGTATTTTCCGCCATTTTTAGCTGTTTTCAGCAAAATACTCACCGTGAGTATACAAGATATAGTACTTACCGTCATTTTTAATCTATATATAGAATTATTTCCCTTGACAAAATAATTCGTTTACTTTTTCCATTTTCTTTCCGATCTTCTATTTTAAAGGAAACCAGCTCGTTTTCTGATGTCCATAGACCGTTTTCCCTAACTGATCCTTCAGTTTAAAGTATGCAAGCAAAATGGCCGCTACCCTCGGTCAAGGTATAGCGGCCATTTTACAGTTCTAACAAAAAAGCTATGAGCTTCTGCTTGCGCAAACACGCGCAAACATCAAAATTATAAAGCAAAAACCCCAGCATCCTTATAAATAAAGGATTCTGAGGCTCTCATAAGAGAGGCGACAACCAGATTTGAACTGGTGATCAGGGTGTTGCAGACCCACGCCTTACCACTTGGCTATGTCGCCATATTTAGTTAAATGACCCCAACGAGGTTCGAACTCGTGTTACCGCCGTGAAAGGGCGATGTCTTAACCGCTTGACCATGGGGCCTTAAATATATACTACCATATTTACATGCCTCTGTCAACCGGGTAGTATTACCAGTCATCAGGTTCATCGGATAGTACGAAAAAAGCTCCCCGAGTAGGACTCGAACCTACGACAGCGCGGTTAACAGCCGCGTGCTCTACCGACTGAGCTATCGAGGAATACTGAAGGAACATACCTTCAAAACCACATATTGAAATCATCTTTACCGTTTCATCAACCAACCAGACCTTCCTGGATAAGCCCTCG
>CAKRNI010000211.1 GCA_934370915.1 uncultured Lachnospiraceae bacterium | reverse complement strand
CATACGATCGAACATCTCGGCGCAACCTTCTTAAGAAATCATCGTCTTTACAAAGATAAAGTTCTCTACTTCGGCCCGATGGGATGCCGCACCGGATTCTACCTGCTTCTCGCCGGCGATTATGAGTCTGCGGACATCATCCCGCTGCTTCAGGAGATGTTCCTCTTTATCCGCGATTACGAGGGCGAAGTTCCGGGTGCCGCTGCCCGTGACTGCGGAAACTACCTCGACATGAACCTCCCGATGGCAAAATATCTTGCCGGAAAGTTCTATGATGAGGTACTTGAGGATATCCGCGAGGAACAGCTTGTTTATCCGGAATAAACAACACCGGGCGCAGATTCCGACAAGCGCAGATTCTGGCAGACACTGATTCTGGCAGGCACTGATTCCGACAGGAAGAAAACAAATATGTGCGATTTTCTTATATCATGCAAAATCCCCATCCTTCAGGCCGATATCTCTATCTTCTGACCTGTGATGGGGATTTTTTGCAGCTATTTTTCCGCAAAGCTCTCAAGGATCACGATCCCGCGCGGCGGTACCGCCAGCATCATCTGATTTTTCGGGACTTCACCGGTTCCATCCGTTAGAAGATCAGCCGCATCCGGGTCGCCCGTATTGCAGATCACACGCCACTTTGCCCCCTTCGGGAGATGTGGAAGTCCGAACATATGCGGCTCCCAGTGCATGTTATAGGCTACATAGAAGTTCGCATCGTCGGTCCCGTCCGGGTGCTTTGCGTAGGCGCCCCAGTAGAGGATCCCGAACTGGCGGCGGAAGTTTTCAAATTCCGGCTTCCAGGCGTTTTCCCCGTGGTAGGACACATCCGGCCGTCCGCAGGACTTATAATCCATGATCCGCGGTTCCCGGTCCATATGGAACATCTTATGGGCTTTCCGGAAGGCAATGAGACGTTTCACAAAGTCCACCTGATCCTTATTGGTCTCCAGAAGCTTCCAGTTTAACCAGGAGACCGCATTGTCCTGACAGTAGGCGTTGTTGTTTCCGTCCTGACTGTTCCCGAACTCGTCGCCCGCCATGAGAAGCGGGACACCCTGACTTAAAAACAGGAGCAGATACGCATTCTTTAAGAGCTGTTTCCTCAGCTCCACGATTTTTTTCTTTCTCGTAGGGCCTTCTGCACCGCAGTTCCAGGAATAGTTGTAGTCACTTCCGTCCCGGTTCTCCTCGCCGTTTTTTTCATTGTGCTTCCGGTCATAGGAGACGGTATCCATCAGCGTAAAGCCGTTGGTGTTCGCCATATAATTGATCACGGCATACTCCATCGGATTTCTGCGGTTCCGGAGCTCAAACGCCGATAACATCCCCTCATCGCCCTTCAGGAACCGGCGCATGTCCTCCATGAACTGCATATTGTATTCCGCGAGATTCTTCTCCTCCACAGATACCGCGCCATCCCCCGGTGTCACATAGCCCTGCTTCGGCCGGCGGTTCATGATATCGTTCCAGTTTTCCGCGAAAAGCTTCGTCCGCTTTAAAAACGGGTCTTCCGCTGCCAGAGAAAGATCCGGGAATCCGGTCAGATGGAAACCATCCACATGGTACTCTTCCACCCAGTACCGGAGTACGGAAAGGATCTCACCCGGAAGCTCTTTTCCTGTAAAGTACATCTCCGGGATACACTCGATCCCGGCCTTATGCAATTCTTTAACTAATGTTTTGAACTCACATTCCGCCGACATTGTCTCACGGGAGGCATACGCTGTCTTCACCGCGTAGAGATAGGACGGACCATATCCCCAGTAATTTACATATCCTGTCGGCTCCTGTTTCGCGTTATGGAATCCGCTTCCGGAGGATGACATCATGATCTCATCGAACTCGGTCACCGGCATCAGTTCCACCGCCGTGATCCCGAGTTCTTTTAAATATGGGATTTTCTCCATGACACCGGCATACGTTCCGCGGGCAGATACCCCGGAGGACGCATGCGCCGTAAATCCTCTGATATGGAGTTTATAGAGGATCGTTTCCGCATAAGGGGTTTCCGGGTTTCCATCATCTTCCCAGTCAAACTCCTCCGACAGTACCCTGCCACGCACCGGTTTTCCGGCACGTTTCCGGTCTGCCCATTTCTCCCGGCCTGTGATGACGCGCGCATTAGGATCTGTCACGATTTTCCCATCTATCATGAAATTATATTCAAATGATGCAAAATCTGTCCGATCCAGTGCCAGCTCCCACACATCTCCCATCCGGTATTTCGGATCAAACGGGATCTCCTCGCATGGCTTTTTCTCTCCCGGCCTGTACAAGAGCAGCCGAACCTCCCCCGCGCGTCCCTGTACAAGGATGCGGACACCGTGTTCTTCCTGCGTGACACCAAGTGGATACAGGATTCTGTTTCTGTTTCGATATTCTGCCATTCTAAAATCCCCCGTTTTCCCCGACGTATTCTTTATTTGTAACTATTCAGTACCTTCATAGTTACGCGCAAAAATCTATTTTCGAACAACTGCCGCTCTGGCCCTTTCCTGCTGTCAGGTTCTCGCATAACCGGCACAACAAATACACAAGTCCACTGACAGTTATCATATTACCTGTTCTTCTGCGCCTCGATCTGCTCCGCCAGATCGTTTAAGTAGACCCAACGGTCCATCTTCTCTTCGAGCTGCGCTTCCTTTTCTTCTTTTTCCTTCATCAGCTCATTGAGCTTCGTAAAGTTCGTCGCAGAGGCCTCGATCTCTTTCTCAAGGTTCTCTACTGCCTCTTCCAGAGCGGCAATGTCATCTTCGATGGTGTCCCACTCTCTCTGCTCCTTGTAGCTGAATTTCAGTTTTTTCTCCCTTGGTTTCGCGTTTCCGCGGGATGCGCTGTCTGTCTCAACCGCGTCATTGCCCTTATTCCCGGACTTTTTTACCGTAGCGGCATTCTCTGTTCCGTTCTCTGAAAGCTTCGCCTCCCGCTCCGCCTTCGCAGCCTGATAGTCTGTAAATCCGCCTTCGTACTGCTGGAGTTTTCCATCTCCCTCGAAGGCAAAAATTCTGCCAACCACGCGGTCAAGGAAATACCGGTCATGGGATACCGTAATGACGATCCCCTGAAAGCTGTCAAGATAGTCTTCCAGGATCATCAGCGTCTGGATATCAAGGTCATTCGTCGGCTCGTCCAGAATCAGGACATTCGGTGCACTCATGAGGATCTTTAAAAGATAAAGACGCCTTCTCTCGCCGCCGGACAGCTTCTCGATTACGGTATACTGGACAGACGGCGGGAATAAAAACCGCTCCAGCATCTGGGACGCGCTGATGCTT
This sequence comes from uncultured Lachnospiraceae bacterium, assembly GCA_934370915.1. GTDB lineage: Bacteria > Bacillota > Clostridia > Lachnospirales > Lachnospiraceae > Pilosibacter. Next base: position 1,155 of record CAKRNI010000211.1, on the reverse strand, counting down.
CCGTCCTTTGTCTTTACATACTCCGCAACATTCTTAATATAGTCGATGACCTTGAGACTCGTGTCCATGTCCTCATTCTCCTGGGAGAAATAGCCGAGCTTTACAGTCTGTCCGATCTCAATTGTTCCGGAATCCGGTTTGACCCAGCCGGCGATCATCTTCATCAACGTCGATTTTCCGCTTCCGTTGGGACCAATATAGCCGATGCGGTCGTCCTTTAAGAAAAAGTAGGTGTAATCCTTTACAAGGACCTTGTCCCCGTAGGATTTGCAGAGATCCGAGATCTCGATGGTGGTACGGCCGAGGCGGCTGGAGATGGACTCCATCTCGACTCTTCCGTCCTCCACCGGTCCCTTTTTGTCCCGCAGTGCCTCGAAACGCTGGATCCGGCCTTTCTGCTTCGTGGAACGGGCTCTCGCGCCGCGCTGCATCCAGGCAAGCTCGGTCCGCAGAATGGACTGGCGTTTGCGCTCAGAAGCCTTTTCCATGTCCATGCGCTCTGCCTTCAGCTCCAGAAAGCCTTCATAGTTTGCCTGATAGCTGTAAAGCTTTCCGTTATCCAGCTCCACGATCCGGTTCGTCACACTGTCAAGGAAATACCGGTCATGGGTGATCATAAGGAGTGCGCCCTTGAATTTCTTTAAATAATCTTCCAGCCAGTCCGCCATCTCACTGTCCAGATGGTTTGTCGGCTCGTCTAAGATCAGAAGTTCTGCCGTCGATAAAAGTACAGATGCTAACGCCGCGCGCTTCTTCTGTCCGCCGGATAAATGCTCCACCTTCTCGTTGAAATCCGGGATTCCGAGGCGGTTTAACATGGATTTTGCCTGACTCTCCAGATCCCAGACATGTTCATGTCCCTCATTTTCCCTTAAAACACTCTCCAGTACCGTCTCGCCCGGATGGAATACCGGGTTCTGCGGAAGATAACGGATATCCAGATTCCGTCCCCGGACGATCCTGCCGGAGTCCGGCTCCTCAAGCCCTGCCACCAGCTTCAGCAGGGTCGATTTTCCTGTTCCGTTGATTCCGATGAGACCGATCTTATCACCTTCGTTGATGGAAAAGTCGGTGTCATCAAAGAGCAGCCGCTCCGTATATGATTTTGTCAGATGTTCTGCCGTCACTAAATTCATGTTATGTCAACCCACTATC
>CAKRNI010000210.1 GCA_934370915.1 uncultured Lachnospiraceae bacterium | reverse complement strand
GTCCAGGAATCCGACCGGTGAGTGATAAAAGGAGGAAACGGGATATGGGTATTTTAAAAGTTGGTGCCGGCGCGTTAAAGAGTGTGCTGGAGGACCAGTGGCGCGAGTATTTTTACTGCCCGTCCATGGAGGCGGACGTTCTTGTAAAGAAAGGTGAGAACCGGAAATCAAAGAGAAGCTATAACACAAAGGGCAGCGACAACCTGATCTCCAACGGCTCCATCATCGCAGTTAACGAGGGACAGTGCATGATGATCGTTGACCAGGGCGCTATCGTTGAGGTATGTGCGGAGGCCGGTGAGTTCGTTTATGATACCTCCGCAGAGCCGAGTATTTTCTACGGAAACCTTGGAAAGAGCATCGGGGACAGCTTTAAGCAGTTTGGAAAGCGTTTCACCATGGGCGGCGACACGGCGAGGGACCAGAGAGTCTACTTCTTCAACACGAAGGAGATTGTCGGAAACAAGTACGGCACAGCGAACGCAGTCCCGTTCCGTGTTGTGGACCAGAATATCGGCCTCGACGTGGACATCGCAATCCGCTGCCACGGCGAATATTCCTACAAGATGGTGGATCCGATCCTCTTTTATAAGAACATCTGTGGAAATATCGAGGAAGATTACACGAGAGATAAGATCGATTCCCAGCTCCGCAGCGAGCTTCTGACAGCCCTGCAGCCGGCCTTCGCGAAAATCTCCGGGATGGGAGTCCGCTACAGCGCGCTTCCGGGTCATACGGTGGAGCTTGCGAACGCACTCCGTGAGATCCTCTCCGACAGCTGGGATGATGTATACGGAATTACCGTGAGCAAGATCGGCGTGAGCTCCGTGAAGGCCTCCGAGGAAGACGAGGCGATGATCAAGGAGCTTCAGAGAAATGCCACATTCAGAAATCCTGGAATGGCGGCGGCGCACTTAGTCAGCGCACAGGCTGAGGCGATGCAGAGCGCGGCGAAGAATACTTCCACAGGCCCGATGATGGCATTTGCGGGAATGAATATGGCGGCGCAGAACGGGGGATTCAACACCCAGGGGTTGTTTAACATGGCAGCCGGACAGGGACAGCAGGCATCTGACGGTCCGGCGAAGATGGCACCGTTATCAGGATGGACCTGTTCCTGCGGACAGGAAGGCAATGCCGGTAAATTCTGCTCCAACTGCGGAAAGAAGAAACCGGAGGAGAGCGGATCCTGGACCTGCATCTGCGGTCAGGAGAACACGGGCAATTTCTGCTCCAACTGCGGAAAGAAACGCCCGGATGCCGTTTGGACCTGCTCCTGCGGACAGGAAAATAAAGGAAACTTCTGCGCAAACTGCGGAAAACCGAGACCATAAGGAAACCCTTCAGCCATGCACCGTTTTGTCGGACAGCATGGCTGAACTTGAGATACAGAGGAAAAGGAAATGGCACTTGTAAGTTATAAATGCCCAAACTGCGGCGGATCGGTGGTCTTTGATCCGAAAAAGCAGAAGTTCTGCTGTGAGTTCTGTATGTCGGAATTTACGAAGGAAGAGATGGAAGCCGCGGCACTAAAATCTACGGAGACCAGCAGTTCGCAGGATGAGAGCGGTGCGTCTGGGGCTGCGGAGAATGGAACAGAGGCGCAGGATGGAACTGCGGCAGCAGGCGAAAACGAGACAGGCAATGCGCAGGATACAGCCCGGAAGAATGCAGGCAGCGCGAAGCAGAATGAGGATGCTCTCGTCTACATCTGCCCGAGCTGCGGCGCTGAGGTCGTGACAGACGCCACGACGGCCGCGACATTCTGTTACTACTGTCACAACCCGGTAGTGCTCTCGGGAAAGCTTTCCGGGGAATTTCTGCCGGATTATGTGATCCCGTTTGCCATGGATAAGAAGAAGGCGACAGAAATTTTCCTTGACTGGATCAGGAAGAAAAAATATATCCCGGACGATTTCTTCTCGAAAGACCAGATCGAGAAATTTTCCGGTGTGTACTTCCCGTACCTGATGTACAGCTGCAGGGTTGACGGAAGAATTCAGGCGGAAGGTGAGAAAAACCGGACCTGGGTGACGGGAAATATCCGCTATACGGAGCATAAAAAATACAGGATGGAGCGAGAGGGACAGCTGGATGTCAAAAACGTCACGAGAAATGCCTTAAAGAAAAACAACAGCACCCTCGTGGAAGGCGTTCTGCCGTTTGATATGGAAAAGCTTTTGCCCTTTGATATGGGATACCTTTCCGGCTTTCAGGCGGAGAAGCGAGATATAGAAAAAGAGACGCTGACTCCGGAGGTGGAGAGCGAGGTCAGACAGTACACGGTGGATCAGTTAAAAGCCGATGTTCTGGGCCAGTATTCCGCAGTCCGGGTGGACGGGAACCAGACAGATATCCGGGATGCGAAGTGGCATTACGCCCTGCTTCCTGTGTGGATCCTGACCTACCGGGATAAGGCGGGGAAAGATGAACTCTATTACTTTGCCATGAACGGACAGACCGGAAAGATCTGTGGAAAACTTCCGGTGGCGAAGGGAAAACTTGTGAAGCTGTTCCTGAAGATCTTTGTGCCGGTTGCGGCAGTCTTAATGATCGGGGGGTGGTTCCTGTGATGAAAGTTAAGCAGAGGATCGGAAATATGGCGGAAAACAGCCTGAAGGGCGGAAGAAAGTTAAGCAAGGCAGAGAAGCTTTATCATGCGGCAGGGACGGCGATCAGGACAGCTCTCACAGCAGGGGCCCTTGGAATCCTTCTGACAGGCACTGCCCTTGCGGCATCCGGCGAAGATGCCTACCGGATGGCAGAGGGGACGGAGAGCTGCGCAGATGTCTACGATATGGCGGATCTTTTTACGGATGAAGAAGAAAAACAGCTTTCTGAGCAGGCACAGGCCCTTTCGGATACCATGAAGATGGAGGCGGTCATCGTCACTACGGAGGAAAACGCTGATTCTGCCCAGATTTTCGCGGACGGCTTTTATATGGAAGGCGGCTTCGGCACGGGTTCTGACCATTCGGGAATCCTGTTCTTGATCGATATGGATAACCGGGAGCTCTACATCTCCACAAACGGGAAGATGATCCGGTATATGACGGACAGCCGCATCGATGATGTTCTGGACGATGTTTACAATTACGCGGCGGAGGCGGATTATTATGGTGCTGCGGCAGCGTTTCTGACAGATACAGGGAAATGCTATGCAAATGGCATTCCGGGAGATCAGTATAACTATGACACGGAGACGGGAAAGATCAGCCGTTACCATCATCTGGACTGGTATGAGATCCTGATCGCCATCGGCGTGGCAGCGGCCTGCGGCGGAACGGCAGTGGCCTCGGTGCTTCGAAGCTACAGTCTTCATGGGGAAGATAAGCGGATGGCAGCGAATTTCAAGCTCTCATACCGGAGAGACAGCCGGTTCACGATGGGGAATGCTCTGGCAGATGCCCTGCTGACATCCTATATCACGCAGCAGGTGATCCGGACACAGAATAACCGTCCGGGTCCGGGCGGAGGAAGTTTTTCCGGCGGCGGAAGGTCATCTACCCACAGCTACGGGGGAAGCAGCCGCGGCGGCGGAGGAAGGAAGTTTTAAATTATGGAGATCAGGAAGATCGGAATTATCGGACAGGGCGCCCTTGGCGTCATGTACGGAAATCATTTGAAGAAACGGCTGGGAAATGAGAATGTCTTTTTTATCGCAGATGAAGGACGTGTGAGCCGTTACCGGAAGGCGGACATCATCTGCAACGGAGAATCCTGTGGATTTTCCTACCGGTCCCCAAAAGAGGCGGTGACGGCGGATCTCATTATCTTCGCCGTGAAATTTATGGGAATGGAGGGAGCGCTTGAGACCGTAAAGCCGTTTGTCGGGGAAAACACCGTGTTTTTATCGGTACTCAACGGGATCTCCAGCGAGGAGATGATCGAGAAAGCCTATGGCGCGGAGCATGTGCTCTATGCCTGTGTTCAGGGAATGGATGCCGGAAAGGACGGAAGTGAGGTCACCTATAAAAATATGGGATACATCACCATCGGAAATAAGGATAAGAGCCGTGACGAGAAGTTAAAAGCGGTGACAGATCTGTTTGACCGGACCGGACTCGCCTATAAGGTTCCGGATGATATCCTGCGGGAGCAGTGGAACAAGCTTATGTTAAACACTGGTGTAAATCAGGTGACGGCGGTCTACGGTGCGCCCTACCGTCTGATCCAGAAAGAGGGCGAAGCGCGGACCATGATGATCGAGGCCATGCGGGAGGTTCTCCGTGTGGCGGACACTCAGGATATTGATCTCACGGAGGAGGACATCACCGATTGGCTGAAGCTTCTCGCGACCTTAAATCCGGAGGGACATACGTCCATGTGTCAGGATGTGCTGGCAGGACGTCCGACGGAGGTGGACCTGTTCGCGGGGACGATGCTTAAGATCGCAAAGGAAGAGGGATTTTCCCTTCCGGTGAATACCTTTCTATATGAGAA
>CAKRNI010000209.1 GCA_934370915.1 uncultured Lachnospiraceae bacterium | reverse complement strand
GATGTACCGAACAGGATCACACCGGAATCCGGCTTTTCAAGCCCGAGAATCAGCCGGAACAGTGTAGTCTTCCCGTTTCCGGACGGTGCCATCAGACAGTAGAAAGTCCCGGAGGAAAATTGCAGGGAAAGATCGGAGAGAACGGGTTGTCCGTCGTAGGATTTGGTGACGGAGCGGAGCACGAGAGCAGTGTCATTTTTTTTATTTATCGGTCTCATTCACATCAGCCCCCTTTCCGGCACATTTCTTCAGGATCCACAGGAATCCCTTTTCGAACAGACTGCTCACAAGAATGATGATGACTGTCCACGCGAAGAGCTCCGCGGTGCTCAGATAGATCTTCGCGAGATACAGCCCCTCGCCGATGGAACCGTCCGGCACACCGATGACTTCGGCGGCGATCCCTGACTTGAATCCCATGCCGAGGGCGGTGCGGCAGGCGCTTTTTAAGTACGGGTAGAGGGCTGTGCGGTAGATATAGAGCGTCCGGCGGATAAAGGGAACATGGAAGATTTCCGCCATCTCCAAAAGTTCCCGGTCCGCAGATATCAGCCCGGCTTTCGTGTTTACATGGATCATGGGATAGACCACGAGGAACGAGATAAAGACGGAGAGGTTTTTAGAGCCGGTCCAGATCAGCGCCAGGATCACGAAGGACGCGACGGGAACTGTCTTCATGAGCTGCACCGGCGGCTCTAAGAATTCGTCCACGATGGGAAAACGGTACGCCAGAGATCCGGTGAAAAGCCCCAGAAAAAACGCCAGAAAGAATCCGATGCTGATCCGCACGAAAGAAAACGCGATGGCGGACCAGAAATCCGGGAGCAGGATCTGCTCACAGAGCGCCCGCAGCGTATCGACAGGTCCCACAAGGAAAATATGATTCCGGATCAGGGAGGCAGCGGCCTGCCAGAGGATGATCCAGAAAAGGATGATCGAGAGCCTGCGGACGAATCCGGAAAAACGATGATCCATGGCGGCTGTCTCCTTTCATAAAGTGTAATAAAAATCAAAGCGGCTTTCCAGCGGTTGAATTTTTTCATGTAATCGTAACAATAAAATTATAACAGATATTTCTCATGGCTCAAGCTATTAAACTGACTTATGTAAACTAAATTCCGTGAGAATAAACGGCGATATAAAAATGAGGTATGACTGTTTTGCCAGCCATACCTCGTTTGTCACAGTCGGCATGAATGCTTGTAGCTGTTGAGAACTTTCGCAGTCACAACTACTTTACATAGTAGAATCCATCATCCGGCAGCTCACCGCCGACGGAGGCCGGGTTCTGGTCATACAGAGCCTGAAGGTAACCGGAAAGTGCTGTTTTCATCTCATCACCGTAGATAAAGGTGATATTGCAGTAAGGAAGCGCTTTTTTTGCGATCGGAGCCTTTGCGACGATCTCAGCCTTTGCGATGAGCTCGGCTGCGGCATCCGGATCCTCCGCGGTGAAGGCGATGGATGCCTCATGTTCCTGTAAGAACGTATCGACGAGGTCCTCGTGCTCCTTTAAGAAATCATTGTTTACAATGGTAACGCCTGTTACAAGACGGCTTCCGGAACCTTCGCCCTGAACGTTATCCCACTCTTTTGTGAGATCCATGATGATGGAGAGCTTTTCGTTCTGGGCGAGAGCGGCAGTTACGAAAGGCTGCGGAAGAAGACCGATGGCGTTCGGATCCTCGGCGAGGACGGAAGCCACCTCAGATGCCTCGGACTTGAATTCAAGAGTTACATCGTCCTCTCCGAGTCCTGCGGCAGAGAGCACATAGCGGAGCGCATATTCCGGAGTAGTTCCCTTTCCCGGAAGATATACGGTCTTTCCCTTTAACTGGTCGATCGTTGTCACGGAGCTGTCGGCAGATACGAAGTAGAGAACGCCGAGAGTGTTGATATCGATCACGGAGATATTTTTGTTTGTCTTATTGTAGAGAACGCTTGCGACGTTCGCCGGAAGCAGGGCGATATCGACTTTTCCGCCTGCGACCATGGCAGTCATCTCGTCAGCTGCGGTTACCATTGTGAATTCGTAGCTGTTCTCGGACTCTCCGTTTGCGGCCTCATCCATGAGCTTTACAAGTCCCATGGTGGTCGGACCCTTTAAACCGCCGACACGGACAACCGTCTCATCGCCGGTGCTTTCAGCGGCGGACTCGGAAGCAGCTTCCGTTGTGGTCTCCTCAGCGGCAGTCGTTGTCTCTTCTGCGGAAGAGGCAGCAGCAGTTGTTTCGGTTTTGGATGATGAGCAGCCTGCAAGGAGAGATCCCGCAATCGCGGCAGCCATCATGACGGATAACATTTTTCTCATAATTTAGTTCCTCCTGAAAAAAATCTGACAGACACGGATCTTGTTCCACTGTCTGTGTGAATGATAAATCCCCGGTATGCACACGAAAAGAGCATACCGGGGATCCTGAACATGACAGATATTCCCGTATCAGATTCTTTTCGTCTTTTCCCTCAGGGCAGTTGACCTTTGGGGTTAGCACGACCGAACTAAGTAGAATATATCATGGGGATTTGAGAATGTCAATCCAACATGAGACAGGGGAAAATATGTTTTAAAGGCGAAGGCTGCATATGCCAAACCGAAAATAATCGGAAGCGGAGTGGCGGGAAAGAGGCGGAACCGGAACCTGACTTTGCGAAAAAAAGAGACAAAGAAAGCGGTGCCGGACAGCCGCATACTGCGAACAAATATCCGACACAGAAAGACAGAAAACCCCAGGAAAATACAGGGGATTTCTCTGCCTGTACTTTATTGTATACAATTTAAGAAAATAAGGTTTTTCTCCGGAATGCGTTGGATTATATACAATTTCCGACTTGCTTTGCAAAGGTGGATATGCGATAATATGATGCGAAAACATTATAAATTAAGGTAAGATAGAGGATTCAAAATTTAGGAGGAAATGGTATGAAAACCAACGATGAGGCACTGCTTAAGATCAAGTATAACGTGCTGCGCACAGTTTCCAAGCTGGCTTTCGAGGGCAGACTCGAGGAAGAGAGAGACAATATCCCGTTCAAGCTGATCCCGGGCCCGAAGGCACAGTTCCGTTGCTGCGTATATAAGGAGAGAGAGATCATCCGTCAGAGAGTCCGTCTCGCGGAAGGAAAATGTCCGAGTGACAAACAGAGCGACAATATCATTCAGGTTATCTCTTCTGCATGTGAGGAGTGTCCGATCACAAGATTCGTTGTAACCGATAACTGTCAGAAATGTATGGGTAAAGCCTGTCAGAACGCATGTAACTTTGGTGCGATCTCGATCGGCCGTGACCGTGCCCATATTGATCCGAGTGTCTGTAAAGAGTGCGGACGCTGTGCGCAGGCATGTCCGTACAATGCGATCGCTGAGCTGATCCGTCCGTGCCGCCGTGCATGTCCGGTAGATGCGATCACAATGGATCCGGAGACCGGAATCTGCCAGATTGATGAAAAGAAATGTATCCAGTGCGGTGCCTGCGTAAGAAGCTGCCCGTTCGGTGCAATTTCCTCCAAGGTATATGTTGTACAGGTGATCGAGGCAATCAAGGCCGGCAAGAAGGTCGTTGCGATGGTTGCTCCGGCTGCTGAAGGTGAGTTCGGTCAGGATATCACAATGGAGAGCTGGCGTACTGCATTAAAGAAGGTCGGCTTTACCGATATGGTAGAGGTTGCCGCCGGTGCAGATATGACAGCAGCTTACGAGGCAATGGAATGGGCAGAGGCATTTAAGGAAGGCAAGAAGATGACAACCTCCTGCTGTCCGGCATTCGTAAATATGATCAAGAAACACTACCCGACTCTGATCGATAATATGTCCACAACGATCTCCCCGATGTGTGCGGTATCCAGAATGTTAAAAGCGATCGATCCGGAGACAGTTACTGTATTTATCGGACCGTGTATGGCAAAGAAGTCTGAGGCGGCTGACAAGTCCATCGAGAACAATGCGGATTATGTTCTGACCTTCGGTGAGGCCATCGAAATGATGCGCGGAAAAGAAGTTGAGCTTGAGCCGGCTGAGGAGACAAAGCAGGAAGGCAGTGTCTTCGGAAAACGCTTCGGCAATGGCGGCGGCGTGACAAACGCAGTGATCGAGTGCTTCAAGGAAAAAGGTGAGAACGCAGATGTTAAGGTTGCGCGCTGCAGCGGTGCGGCTGAGGTTAAGAAAGCCCTTCTTCTTCTCAAAGTCGGCAGACTTCCGGAGGACTTCATTGAGGGTATGATGTGTCAGGGCGGCTGCGTAGGCGGACCGAGCAACCTGAAACAGGAGATGACATTCAAGAAAGACCGTGACGCTGTGATCGCGAAGGCGGACGGCCGCGGAGTATGGGAGAACTTAAAGAATTACGATATGGATTCCTTCTCCATGCATCGCAGCTACGAGAAGCCGGAGGCTTAATGCAGGTTTACATAACATATGAATATGGCAGGGTGTCCGGCTGAGGCTGGCGGACATCTGTGAACAAAAGAACAGCATGTATTTT
>CAKRNI010000208.1 GCA_934370915.1 uncultured Lachnospiraceae bacterium | reverse complement strand
TCGCCGGATGCGTTCTGAAGATCAAATTTAACATTGTCACCGAGCTTATCTTTTAATGCAGCCTCAAAACCTTCTGTTGCCGCGTCAAGAGCCGGATGCTGGACTAACTGGCAGATACCTACGTTATAAGTCTTGCCGTCCTCTTTTGCCGCTTCAGTGGAATCTGCTGCCGCAGCCTCTGTTTTTGCCTCTGTGGCTGCTGCTGTTGTCTCCGCTGTGGAGTTGGATCCACAGCCCGTCAGTGCAGAAGCCGCAACAACGGCTGCCATTGCAAGTGCTGTTACTTTTTTCATAATATCGATCTCCCCTCAGATTTTTCTTTTTTACGAGATCCTTCCCTTCATACAGGATCTCTCCTTCTTAAATGCGTTGTTGCGTTACGCTTTAACGCACGTAAGTAAAACTGTCATTATCATACACCTGTTTCCAGGATTCGTCAAGTCGATTTCCTGATTTTATCCAGGAACCTCTCCCCGTACTTCTCAAACTTAAACTCTCCGATGCCGGAAACCTTCAGCATTTCCTCCTTGTTTTTCGGTTTTATAAGGCACATATGCACCAGAGTTCTGTCGGAGAATACGATATACGGCGGTACTTTTTCCTCTTTTGCGATCTCTCTGCGGAGTTCTTTTAAACAGTCGAAAAGTGTTATCTCTTTCTCCGTGAAGTTCTCGCTTCCGGCTGCCGGCTTCTTCTTTGCGCCGGAGATCTTTCCGGTCTTTGCCCTCTCCTGCTCTTTCGGCAGCTTCATCGTTACTTTCTGGCCGTCTCCGCCGTTTAACAGCGCCGCTGCGTGCTTTCCAAGCTTCACGATGGCATACTCATCGGAGGTCACCACAAGATATTCTTTGATCTGGAGGAAGTTCAAGACCTGACGCAGCCGGTATGCCGGAACCTTCGCCAGTTCCCCGTAGTGAGAGTTCTCATCCATATGATAATTCCGGATCTTCGCCGTAGCCGCCCCGTGGACCGTATCAAGAATCACCGTGGTTCCATACCGCTCCCGGCACTCTGCGACGCAGCCCACTATGGACTTCGCGATCTCCGTCACATCCGTCTCCTCAAACTGTGTCCTGCAGTTCGAGCAGTTCCCGCAGTATCCGCTTCCATACTCCCCGAAATACCGGAGAATATACTCTCTCAAGCAGTCGTTCGTAAAACAGTAGAACGTCATCTTTTTCAAGCGCTCCCGGTCTCTCTCCGCAACGATCGATCTCGTCACATCGTCAAGCTCCTCATTATCCCGGTTGTTGTCGATAAACATCTGGTTTGTCACCACATCGCGGCCGCCATAGAGCAGCAGGCAGTCCGCCGGTTCCCCGTCACGCCCCGCGCGGCCGGCTTCCTGATAATAGCTCTCCATGTTTTTCGGCATATTGTAGTGGATCACAAAGCGGACGTTGGATTTGTCGATGCCCATGCCGAAGGCATTGGTCGCCACCATGATCTGCGCCCGGTCGAAGATAAAATCATCCTGATTCTGCTTTCTCTCATTGTCGGAAAGTCCCGCATGGTATCTCGTCACGGAAAAGCCGTCCTTCATGAGCTTCTCCGTCACCTCCTCCACGAGCTTCCTCGTCAGGCAGTAAACGATCCCGCACTGACCGGTGTGTTCCTCGATGTATGATTTTACCGCCGCATACTTGTCCTTCGGGCTCTGAACCTCAAAATAGAGATTCGGACGGTCAAAGCCCGTCGTTGCCACCAGGGGATCCTGCAATTTCAGGAGATCAATGATATCGTCCCGGACCTCAGACGTTGCCGTTGCCGTGAAGGCGCTGACCACCGGACGTTTTGGAAGTGTCCGCAGGAATTCTTCTATTTTTAAGTATCCCGGGCGGAAATCCTGTCCCCACTGGGAGACACAGTGGGCCTCGTCCACCGCCACCATAGCGATCTTCGCGTGGACGGCAAAATCGAGAAATTCCGGTGTCAGAAGTCGCTCCGGCGCGACGTAGATGATCGGATATCGGCCCTCGCGGGCATATCCCAGCGCTTTATAGTACTGTCCCGGTGTCAGGGAACTGTTTAAATAAGCCGCGTGGACTCCTGCCTGATTCAGTGCGCTGACCTGATCCTTCATCAGGGAGATCAGCGGTGAGATCACCAACGTAATTCCTCCCTTCTCCCCCGCCATCAGTGCCGGAATCTGGTAACAGAGAGATTTTCCTGCTCCCGTCGGCATGATCCCTAAAACATCTCGTCCGGACGTGATCGCATCGATCATCTTCTCCTGCCCGTCCCGGAAGGTGTCGTAGCCGAAATACTGTTTTAATACTTCATATTTATTCATGTATTCTCCGTACCTCTTCGTAAAGTCGTAGTTGTTCCATCTTACCACTTCCCGTACCCGCCTGCAAGATGTGTTTTCATCTTGTAATCTCTCCCCAATATTGCTATAATTGGTTACAATACAGATACACCCAAAGAGGAATTTGACGGAGGATAGAACATGAACTTTTTAGAAGAGCGCATTGCAAAAGACGGTGTGGTAAAAGAGGGTAACGTATTAAAGGTTGACAGCTTTTTAAACCATCAGATGGATATCGAACTTTTTGACGAGATGGGAGCGGAGTTCAAGCGCCGTTTTGCCAATGAAAATATCAACAAGATCCTGACCATCGAGGCATCCGGCATCGGTATCGCCTGTATCGCGGCAATGCATTTCCATGTGCCGGTCGTTTTTGCTAAGAAATCCCAGAGCGTAAACCTTGACGGCGAAATGTATGTTGCTGAGGTAGAATCTTTCACCCATAAATGTAAAAATCAGGTCATCGTTTCCAAGAAATTCCTTTCCCCGGATGACCATGTTTTAATTATCGATGACTTCCTCGCGAACGGTTATGCCCTTCAGGGACTGATCTCCATTGTCCACGAGGCAGGCGCTACGGTTGAGGGAATCGGCATCGCAGTAGAAAAAGGATTCCAGATCGGCGGACAGGTCATCAGAAATCTGGGCTACCACTTAGAGTCCTTAGCAATCGTTGAATCCATGGATCCGGCTGCCGGCACCGTAAAATTCCGCGAGCAGGACTAATGTAAAAACGGATACTTTCGTTTCCGGCAGGAATGCCGGAGTGCAAAGTATCCGTTTTTTATTTCTTCTTTCTATTTCTTCTCTTCTTTCGGCAACGGAATCGCAAGAACCGTCTGGATCACCTTGTTCTCCACTTTCATGATCTTTAACAGGTAGTCCCCGATCCGGACACTTCCCTTCTCTCCCGCTTTCGGGATATGTCCAAGTCTGGACACCATGAAACCGTTCAACGTGTCAAAGTTATCCTTATCTTCCTTGTCAAATTCCACCCCAAGAGTCTCCTCCACATCATCTAAGAGCGTGAGACCGGTAAGCTCATATGTACCATTCTTTCTGGAAACGATATCCGGCTCTTCCTTATCATACTCGTCCAGAATATTTCCGACGATCTCCTCTAAGATATCCTCCATCGTGACGATACCCGCAAGCTGGCCATACTCATCCACGACCAGCTCGATATGGATCTTCTGGGACTGCATCTCCTTAAAGAGTGCGTTGATATTCTTCGTCTCCGGAATAAAGTGGGGACTTCTGAGCAGACCCTTGATCTTTTTGATCGGCGTATTTAAATGTTCTTTCGAGTCTGTATAATGAAGCATGTCCCGCATGTGGAGAATACCGATGATATTGTCGATATCTTCCTCATAAACCGGGAATCTCGAGTAGTTTGCTTCCTTCACAACGAAATCCAGCGCTTCCTTAAGCGTGATCTCCCCGTCTAACGCAAGGACAGCCGTGCGGTGCGTCATGATATCCGCCGCCACTTTATCATCGAACTCGAAGATATTCGTGATCATCTCCGCCTCACTGGCCTCTAAGACCCCCTGCTCATGACCTTCATTGACCATATACATGATGTCTTCCTCGGTCACATTGTCATCTTTTTCGCGGATATTGATGCCCACCGCCTTCAGGGAAATATAGGCGAACTGATCCATCAGCCACGCGAACGGAAACAGAAATTTCGCCACAAGCTCCACCAGTGGAAGCACCTTATAGCAGAACCGGATCGGACTTTTCGCAGCGATGCGCTTCGGGATCACGATCCCCAGTCCCGTGAGCAGGAATGCGATTCCCACAAGTCCCGCGACATATGAAATTCCAACTGCCGCCAGATGCGGCATCTTCGTGCGCACTCCGAGCAGCGCCGTCAGATTTCTTACCACAAACAGCAGGGAAGACGCTCCCATTGCCAGTGTCAGGATACTCGTCGCCAGCTGGTTTGTACGGATAAAGAGGTACGGATCCTCCTGGATCTTCAAGAGCTTTTCAGCCCTCTTATTCCCCTCATCGCGCTCATCCTCCAGTGCGCTGGTGTTCAGCGCCTGAACCGCCGCACCGAATCCGTACATCACCGCAAACAGGATCACCGATGCGGCAAATAAAACAATTCCTATCCACGAATTGCCATCGTCCATGAGAATTACCTACACTCCTTTATCATTTTCAGTACTGCATCCAGCCGGTTCCAGATCCA
>CAKRNI010000207.1 GCA_934370915.1 uncultured Lachnospiraceae bacterium | reverse complement strand
CATTTCCTGTGCGGCGCGTTCCCCGTCATAGTTCGCGTCATCGCCCCACTCGTAGCCGACCTGACTGAAGACTTTGATGATGTCCTTGCCTTCATCGGTTCCTGCGATCTCGATGAAGGAATCACCGAGAGCCTGACGGAAGTCAGCGTCCTGCATGAGCTCGGAAGTTTTGCTGTATGCGATCATATCGTTGTAGATTCCCTCTGTGACGCCGATGATGCCTGTCTGCTTTACCATATCATCGGTGCCGCCGAATTTCTCTTTCCAGTCCGGCGCATATTTTGTGCGGATATGGCCATAGGAGACCATGAGGTCTGCCTGTCCGGAGGCGAGGCGGGCGAGGGAGGTTGTGTAGGAATCGGACTGGACCGCGTTCGCGAGGTCAGCGATGGTCTTTCCGTAGCGCTCGTTTAACCATAAGGACGGGTAAATGTAGCCGGACGCGGAGGTCGGACCCATGACTGCCCATGTGGCGCTGTTTAAGTCATCCCAGGTGAGTTCCTCGCCGTTGTTGACCTTTGCGAGAAGCTCCTGTCCCTTTTCACTCGGTCCTGCGAGGATCACAGAGCGGTAGTAGGTGCTCATGGCGTCGGTATTCTCTTCAATGGTGCCGTCGTTCCATTCCTTCGGATCCTCGGAGTCCTTGTTGATGGCGTAGCGGAGAGCTGTGAGGAGAACGTCGCAGTCATCGGAGAACAGCACATAGTTTCCGCCGGAGATGAAGCCGATATCAGCGCTTCCTGCGCTCAATGCCTCGCCGACAGCGGTGTAGCTTGTTCCGACGGTCATGTCGATGTCTTTGACATCGTAGCCTTTTTCAAGCAGTGTCTCTTTTAAAAGGTTTTCTAACGGCTCTGTGGCTGTGGTGATCGTATCTGCATCGGCGTACGGGGAGAACGCGATCTTTAAGGAATCGATGGATTTCGTCTCAGCGGAAGCAGTCGTCTCAGCAGCGCTTTCTGCGGATGCGGCAGCTGTTGTCTCTTCCGTGGAAGCCGCTGCCGCGTCTGTCTTAGAAGAGGAACATCCTGTGGTGAGTCCGAGGCAGAGCGCCAGGGAGAGAGCCGGTACAACAAATTTTCTCATAATAATACCTCCATAGCCCGTCAGGGCAGAATATATTTTCTGCTGAAAGAATGGGACACCGGGAAATACGGTGAAATAGTTTCAATATCCGCCAATGGTCAGGATCCTGTGAGAGCGTGATCGTTCCGGATAAAATGAAACAGAACACGTTCAGCAGCCATGGATCCGGGTGAAACAGGCGGATAAAGAAAAAGGCATGCCTTCTGCAGCATGCCGTAAAAATGACTTTCAGGCAGAATGCTGACAAGCCGCGGACATGGATCCGCGGCATGGGGCGGTCGATCCTTTCTGGGATCCTCTCAGCCCGGAACACGGGCTCCCTCGCAATCTGGTCTTCGTCATCAAGTGATTGAATTGATCGCAGCACCAGGGCGCTCCCCCTCATGCTGCATTCCGTTAACCGATTTGGATTGTAGCACAGGAGATGGAAAAAGGCAAGAGAGGAAATTTCTGAAGGGTCCGCCGGGAAAAAGCGGCGGGCGGGGAACACAAGGCTGTAAGCAGGCTGCATGGAATATATGAAAAATATCGATGGATCCATGCAAAATTCGCAGTCTTGAAATCATGTACGAAACCGGGTGCAAACTTGACTTTTCCGCGCAGAAAGTATATAGTAAATCTTGTCAAAAAAAGAAAATTAACAGACCGGGGAGCCTGACGGATCAGGCTGAGAGTTGGCTGCATCGCCAAGACCCGTATACCTGATTTGGATCATGCCAACGTAGGAAGCTGCTGAAGAGAAAGAGTAGAAGTGGAGATACCTGCGGGTGTCTCCTTTTTTAGTAACAGGAAATTTTTAGGAGGTAGAAGATATGAACTGCAGACCGGAAGATATGCTGCTCTACGCGGTGACGGACCGCGCGTGGTTAAATGGCGAGACTCTGGAGAGCCAGGTGGAAAAGGCTTTAAAGGGCGGCGCGACCTTTGTTCAGCTGAGGGAAAAAGAGCTGGATGAGGAGATGTTTTTAGAAGAGGCGAAGAAGATCAAAAAACTCTGTGCCGAATATCATGTTCCCTTTGTAATCAATGACAACGTGGATATCGCTCTTAAGATGGATGCGGACGGCGTTCATGTGGGACAGAGCGATATGGAAGCGGGAAAAGTGAGAGAAAAGCTGGGACCGGATAAGATCATCGGTGTTTCCTGTAAGAATGTGGAGCAGGCACTTCTCGCGAAAAAGCACGGGGCAGATTACCTCGGTGTCGGAGCGATGTATCCGACAGGAACAAAAAAGGACGCCACAGCGGTGACACCGGAGGCGCTTTCTGCGATCTGTCAGGCGGTGGATATCCCGGTAGTCGCCATAGGCGGGATCAATAAGAACCGCCTGGAGCCCCTTAAGGGAACCGGTGTGGATGGCGTCGCAGTCGTCAGCGCGATCTTTGCGGCAGAGGATATTGAGAAGGCGACACGAGAACTGAAAGAGGCGGTAAGAGAAATCTTATAATATAATTTTTTAAACACTACATTCAAACAAGCCAATAAGCCAGAAGAAAAATACTACTTGCCTGAAAATATGAATTCTAAATTCACAGAGCAGCAATTTTCCCTCTGGGTTTTGGAATAGATCAAGCGGAAAACATTTCCGCGGCGGCACATTGGGGGCACCACCTTGCGTCGCCTAATAAAAAGTTATTGATGCCTGAAAGGAGTTTTTATGATGAAGACAGCATTAACGATCGCTGGAAGCGATTCCAGCGGAGGCGCCGGCATCCAGGCCGATTTAAAGACGATGATCGCAAACGGAGTATACGGAATGAGCGCGATCACAGCACTGACGGCCCAGAACACGACCGGCGTCCAGGGGATTTTCGAGGTAACACCGGAATTCCTGGAACAGGAGATCGACAGCGTATTTACGGACATCCGTCCGGACGCGGTAAAGATCGGAATGGTTTCTTCCGCGGGACTGATCAAGTCCATCGCAAAGAAGCTTCATGAACACAAAGCAGAAAATATCGTTGTGGACCCGGTCATGGTGGCGACAAGCGGATCAAAGCTGATCAGCGACGATGCCATCGGCACATTAAAAGAATACCTGTTTCCGATGGCGGCAGTCCTGACCCCGAATATCCCGGAGACAGAGGTTTTATCAGGGATGGAAGTAAAGTCCGCCGAGGACATGATCGCGGCGGCAAAACAGATCAGTGAGACCTATCACTGCGCGGTCCTCTGTAAGGGCGGTCATCAGTTGAATGATGCCAATGACCTGTTATACCGCGACGGCAGCTACCGCTGGTTCAACGGTAAGCGGATCGACAACCCGAACACACACGGAACCGGCTGCACCTTATCGAGTGCCATCGCCTCCAATCTGGCGAAGGGCTATGACCTCGATACGGCGGTGGAACGCGCAAAGGCTTACATCTCCGGAGCGCTGGCAGCCATGCTGGACCTCGGACATGGATCCGGACCGATGGATCACGGATTTGATTTTCACGGAAAAGGATTTGCGGAGGAACAGGCATGACGATGACAGAACGCCTTTTAGAGGCAACAAAGGAGATCTGGGACGGCTATAACGAGACGCCTTTTGTAAAGGGAATCGCGGACGGCAGTCTGGATCATGAAAAATTTAAATATTATATGATACAGGATTATCTGTATCTTCTTGACTATACAAAGGTATTTTCCATCGGCACGGCGAAGGCGAAAAACCTCGACGCTATGCGCCTGTTCGCGGGTTATACCCATTCGATCCTGGACGGTGAGATGGATATCCACCGCGCGTACATGACGAGACTTGGAATCGCGAAGGAGGAGGCGGAGCAGACACCGGTCGCTCTTGATAATCTGTCCTATACCTCCTATATGCTTCGTGTCGCTTACGAGGAAGGGGAGGCGGAGGTCATGGCGGCGATCCTTTCCTGCGCGTTGAGCTATGAGTTTATCGCGAAGAAGATCCTTGCGGAGTATCCGGCTGCAGATAAGCATGAGTTCTATGGGGAATGGGTCAGCGGATATGCGTCCGATTCCTACCACGAGGACAATGAGGTGCTGGCAGACCTGATGAACCGCCTGACGGAAGACTATTCCGAGAAGCGGAAACAGCATCTCGTGGACATCTTTACAGCATGCTCCCGCTACGAGGCGGCATTCTGGGATATGGCATGGGAAATGAGGCAGTAGGATGCTGAAATTTGACAATGTAAGCTTTCAATATGATGTGGAAGATTTCTCCATCATTGACCACCTCTCCTTCGATGTACAGGACGGGGAATTCGTGTCCGTCATCGGCGCTTCCGGCTGTGGTAAGAGTACGATCTTCCGGCTTGTGAACAAGCTTCTTCTGCCGGCTTCCGGCGAGATCCTGGTGGACGGAGAGTCCATTGAGAGGAAGAGAAACTACTGTGGATACATGCCGCAGCAGGATCTTTTATTTCCATGGCGGACCGTGAGGGAGAATCTCCTGCTGCCGATGGAGATCCGGGGCGGATATTCGAAAA
>CAKRNI010000206.1 GCA_934370915.1 uncultured Lachnospiraceae bacterium | reverse complement strand
GACATAAAAACGCCTCCTTTTCCGGCTGTCTAAAATTCAGACGCCTGTGTTTAAAATGACACATTTGTACAGTTTCTGTGATATTATTTTTCTGGATCTGCCCGTAAAGCCGGTGCGCCGGTCTTCTGCGCAGATTCTCATAATTTATACTATAATCGTTTCTCGTTCTGTTGGCAAGATGTTTTTTGTGTTCCAAATCAGCTTTTTACAGGTAATACCGCAAAAAAACGGCGCATCTGACTCTCAAAAATTTCAGATGCGCCGACGCAGGATTCCCTAATTTTTGTCTGATCCCAGATAATCTCCATAATTTTCCAGCAGCTCATAGCACCGGTCCATGGTCATGCTGGCCGACGTGCGGACATATTCGACACTTTGAGCCGGCGTACCGGTGGACTTTGCGCCGGCCTTGTCCGCCGCGAGATCACGTTTTTTGATCCACTCGATCTCCTCCCGGCGGAGTGCTTCCGCTGCCGCCTCATCCATCTCTCCGTGAATACTTGAATAGATCAGATTCAGCTCTCTGTCCCAGAGATTTCTCACATATTCTGCAGCCGCGTACCGGGATGGCTGGCTCATGGCCTGATCATCCTGATACTTTTCTGCCTCGGTCCTGACCGCTTCAAGGCGTTCCTCAAGATCTGAGCGCGTGTATCCGGTCGCAGATGCTTCCTCCGGATTTCCGGATCCGGAACGATCCGGTTCCAGCGGAGATTTCACCGTCTCCGTGTCAGCTGCAGCGGACGTATCGTCTGCCGCATTGGCGGACAGTTCCTCTCCTGCCGTCTCTTTTCCCCTGTCCTCCACCGCAGGATCCCAATCCGCCGCAGATGAGACACCTGCATCCGCCTCATATATACTTTCCGGGGCGTTTTCCGCCATTTTCATCCGGTTCTCCGCCATATAGGGATTTCCGGGACTTTCCGCACCCGGTTGTATCGCAGACGCCTCGAAACCGACGACAGCCGCGGTATTCACCCCATGGGATGAAACAAATTTTTCCATTGCCCATGTGGCGGATACCCCGGCTATCAGGATTCCAATGATAATCAACCATATTCTGCGTCTGCTCATATATGTCCTCTCGATCTTTTTCGGTGATTCCTGTTCTAATAAAAAGATACCATATCGAGAGTTCTTTGTGAACTAAAAACGCAAATTAGTAATATATTGTAAGACTTTTGTAAAAAGTAGCTGTGCCGCAGGCACGGATCAGCTGTCTTTTTTCAGCTGGTCAAGCCTTCATCCACTAACAGATTCCCACCGTCCGCGGCGCTGGTCGCCAGCCGGTCACAGCGCTCGTTTCCGGGGTGTCCGTCGTGGCCCTTGACCCAGTGAAACGTCACCTTATGCGGGTTCATTGCGGCAAGAAGCCGTTTCCAGAGATCCGAATTCTTCACCGGTCCTGTTTTCGGTCGGACCCAGTTATGCTTTACCCAGCCGTCGATCCACTTCTGGTTGAAAGCGTCCACCAGATACCTGGAGTCGGAATAGAGATCCACCTCACAGGACCTGTTTAATGCCTCAAGTCCCGCGATCGCCGCCATCAGTTCCATCCGGTTATTGGTTGTCCGCACATACCCTGCAGACAGTTCCTTCTCATGGAGTACTCCATTTTTGTCGATAAACTGGAGCACCGCTCCATAGCCGCCCGGCCCGTCAGGATTTCCGCGGGCCGCTCCGTCCGTATATAGTGTCACGTTCATGTCTTTTTGTTATTCCTCTCAGATGTCTTATTTTGCAGGGATCTCCGGGCTTTTCCGGTTCATGCCGCAGTTAAAGATCCCATTTTTCACAGAGGGCGTTGACCTCCGCCGTAAATTTCTTGATATCCTTGTTTGCGCAGTCGCGGTTTTTCTGGATGATCCGCATCAGGCGCTCGCCCGCTGCCACAAGAAGAGCAAAGATGGATCTGTTCTCCTTCTGTCTCGCTGTCTCTTTCTGGATCGGGATACCGACGGTCTGTTTGATCCATACGCCCGCGGCAAGGTCAAACTCCGATCCCGAGAACGGAGCGTCCGCGACAAGGTCATAATCCGACCGCAGGAGGTTCGCGAATTTCGTGCACACAAGATCATCGCCATGTACCATAAATACACGGTCCGGTTTCTTTTTGAACGCATTGATCCAGGTAAGAAGCCCTTCCTTATCCGCATGACCGGAAAGTCCGTCCAGACGAGCGATCTCCGCCTCCACTTCGATCGTCTCCCCGAAGAGCTTTACGACTTCAGCACCATCAATCAGGCTTCGCCCAAGCGTTCCGATAGCCTGATATCCGGCGAATACGATCGTACATTCCTGCCTCCAGAGGTTGTGCTTTAAATGATGGCGGATTCGTCCGGCATCACACATACCTGCCGCAGAGATAATGACCTTCGGCTCTGAATCGAAGTTTATTGCCCTGGAATCGTCACTGCTGACGGAAAGGTTCAGTCCGGGGAAACTGATCGGGTTGATGCCCCGATTTATAAGATCCATCGCCTCTTCATCAAAGCACTCCGAGATATTCTTATTGAATACATGGGTTGCCTCAACGGCCAGCGGGCTGTCCACATAGACCGGGAAACCGTCATGTCCGGTGACGAGTCCCTCTTCCTTGATCTTACGGATAAAGTAAAGGATCTCCTGCGTCCTGCCCACTGCGAAGGCCGGAACCACAACGTTTCCTCCGCGGTCCAGAGTTCTCTGGATGATCTTCGCGAACTCCTCGATGTGCTCGTGGGTCCGGTCATGGGAACGGTCACCGTAGGTGCACTCCATAACCACATAATCCGCCTCATCCGTGTACTGTGGATCCTTGATCAGCGGCTTATTCTTGTTTCCGATATCACCGGAGAAAACGATCTTTTTCTGTACACCGTCCTCATCGATCCAGACTTCAATGGATGCGGATCCCAAAAGGTGTCCCACATCCGTGAACCGGACCTTCATCCCGTCGCAGATCGTTAAGATATCACCGTAATGGCAGGGGACAAAATGTTTCAGAACACCTTCCGCGTCGTTTATCGTGTAGAGTGGCTGAACCTCCGGATTTCCAGCTCGTCTCGCTTTCCGGTTCTTCCACTCAGCCTCCATCTCCTGAATGTGGGCACTGTCTTTTAACATAATGTTGCAGAGATCGCAGGTGGCCTGAGTCGCGAAAATCTGCCCCTTAAAGCCTTTCGCATAGATCAGCGGAAGCAGACCTGTATGGTCGATATGGGCATGGGTGACAAAGATATAATCCACATCGGAGAACGGGATCGGAAGCTCCGCGTTCTCATAGACGTTTCCGCCCTGTTCCATTCCGTAATCCACAAGGATGTTCTTTCCAGCCGCATTGAGGTAATGGCAGCTGCCAGTCACTTCATGATCCGCGCCGATAAATGTCAGTTTCATGGAACTCCTCCTTTCGCGGCGAATCTGCAGCCCCGGTCATTCCTTTCCCTTAATGATTCAGTCCGGCATATATCACGGTCGGACCGCTCCGTTCTTCATACTCTTCTATTCCAGATTCCTGCCGCTTGCACTGTAATATTTTACAGCCGCATACAGAAAATAATCCGAATTGTTTCGTTCTGTAAATCAGCTGTATTATTTGCATCTATTATAGCAAATTTCAGATAATTATGCAAATCATTCCGCCATTACTGTCATTAATAATTTTCTGCAGGGTATCCTGAAGCTTGATCTGGCAGTCCTCCGTCATCTGGGAAATTTTTGCCTGCATACCGTCCTCGACGATCTGCTCCACAGACTTTCCAAAAATATTCGTGTCCCAGACCCCCTCCTCCGTTGCTTCCCCGTCTTTTATGTACGCGATCAGGTCCTTCGCCTGCTGCTCGTTTCCTACAATCGGAGCGATCTCTGTCTCGATTCTGGCCTTTATGAGGTTTATGGACGGTGCCTGGGCGTGGATCTTCACCCCGTATTTGCTGCCGTGGCGGATCAGTTCCGGCTCATCCAGGGAGATCTCCGTCTTATCCGGCAGAACGATCCCGTAGCCTTTCTGACGCACCTCTGCCAGAGCATTTTTCACCTTCTCATATTCTCCCTGCATCGCGGCAGACTCTTTTAAAATCTGAAACAGGCTATACTCATCCTGAACCGGTAATCCGGAAATATCACTCAGGACCTCAAAATATACTCCATCATCCACCAGAACCCGGATCCTCCCCCGTCCGCTCGCGAGATCCAGCTCATCTGTGACAAGTTTTTTCACCGGCTGACCATCCTCCGGCACAGTCTCCTTCGGCACATGTTTCATCCGGACCGATGTCATCAGGAGTTTTTCTGCCTCTGCGATCATATCCTTTTTCAGCGCATGGTCGTCCGGAAGAATCTCCACCCATTTGGGGATCTCAAAATCGAGTTCTGTCACCGGAAATTCCAGCAGCACAGTGCTTAATATTTCCTCTATATCTTCCTTCTTTAACTGTTCACAGTTCGCAATACGCACCGGAACCCCATACTGGTTTTCCAGCTTTAACGCCAGGGCTTTCGTCTCCGCCGCGTATGGTCTCGCGGAATTTAACAGAATCAGGAACGGCTTTCCGATCTCCTT
>CAKRNI010000205.1 GCA_934370915.1 uncultured Lachnospiraceae bacterium | reverse complement strand
CCGTCCTTCACCCGGACCGTGATCCGTTTTCCGGCTTCCGCCTGTTCCACAGTCTCCAGACGTTTTCCATCCCCGTCCGTGATAAATCCGAATCCTCCGCTGATCTTCTTTAACGGGGACAGTCCCCACAGACGTTCACTCTTCACCGCAAGATTTCTCTTATCAGCCGCAAGCCGGTCCGCTATGGATCTTCTGAGCAGTGTCTCCGCATTCTGCAGATCACGTCTCGTCTCCTGCTGCCGCTCTGCGATCAGACGTAAAAGTGTATCTTCCGCGTCCGCCAGCCGCTTTTTCTTCTCATTCAGCTGGCTCTTCGGGTCATAAAACCGCAATGTCAGCTCATCATGCTTTAACCTGCTTTTAGCCCGCTCAAGACATGTTCCCATCTCCTTCAGCAGGCGCTGTTTTCTCGCATTCAGATCCATCCGGAACTGGAAATAATCAAATACCGCAAGCTCTGCCGCTGCTGACGGAGTCGGTGCCCGAAGATCTGCCACGTAATCCGCGATCGTCACATCGGTCTCGTGACCGACTGCGGAGATCACCGGCGTATTGCATGCGAAGATCGCTCTGGCGACTTCCTCCTCGTTGAAGGCCCAAAGGTCTTCGATCGAACCGCCGCCGCGCCCGACGATCAGGACATCCAGTCCCATCGCATCAAGCGTCCGGATTCCTTTTACGATGCTGTCCTTTGCGCCGTCTCCCTGAACCAGGGCCGGGTAGAGGATCAGCTGGACATATGGATTCCGTCTGTGGGAGATATTCATAATATCCCGGATCGCAGCTCCCGTGGGCGCTGTGACGATTCCCACGGTCTTTGCGAACCGCGGGATCGGCCGCTTATACTGCGGGTCAAACATCCCCATCTCTTCCAGCTCTTTTAAGAGTTTTTCAAATCTCAGATACAGGTCCCCGCGCCCGGAAAGTTCGATTTCTGACGCGTAGAGCTGGTATTTTCCGTCCCGCTCGTAGACATCCACAGTTCCTTTTACAACAACCTGCTGTCCCTCGGCAAGCTTAAAGTTGAGGCCGCGGCGCTGGCTTGCGAACATGACAGCCTGAAGTGTTCCGCCGCCGTCTTTCAGTGTGAAATAGATATGTCCGGAACTGTGATACTTACAGTTGGAAACTTCCCCCTTCACCGACAAGCGGCGAAGAAGGAAGTCCTGTGCAAACATATTTTTGATGTATGAATTTACCTGTGCAACAGAGTAAACACCTGCCATCGTTTAATTGCCTTTCTGGATCAGTTTTGCAAGGATACCGTTTACAAACGCCGGGGCTTCATCTCCGCCGAATTTCTTTGCGAGTTCAACCGCTTCGTTGATGGCAACCTTCTCCGGGATCTCCTCGTCATATTTCATCTCGAACACTGCAAGACGTAAAATCGTAAGCTCAACTTTACCCATACGTCTTGTTCTCCAACCTTCCGCGATCTCGTTGATCTTTTCATCGATCTCCGGGATCAGTTCCATGATCTTCTCGACACGTTTTTCGAGATATGCGCGGTCCTCTTCTTTCTCAAACGGATCATGAAGGATCTCATCTTTTCCGTCTTCGCCGGTCACATCCTCCTTCGGCGCTTCAAAATATCTCTCTAACTGCTCTTCCTTCTCCTCTGCCGGGTAAAAATCCTGGCAGAACAGCATCTTAAAACAATGTTCTCTGGCTTCCCTTCTGGTCACTTTTCTACCTCCGTTTATCCGAACGGGCTGGCGGATGATCCGGCAGTCCGTACTGTTTCTGGTTGTCAATGATGCTCTGGACTGCAGTTTTGGGTTTGGGTGCAGAACAGAGTACTCCTAATTTACGATTATACATGAAAATGTATATTTTCACAAGTACCTATGTGAGAGATGTTTATCATTGTGGTGAGTCGGCAAGGGAGGGGCGGCGGGAGCGGGCTTGGGGATCGCAGGGGGGATGTACTACGGCTCGCAGCAAAATGCTAAGGGCGGAGGAGACGGGGCACAACTCGCTTCGCTCAGACAAGTGCCCCGTCTCCTCCAACGCATTTTACTGTTCGCCAAGTACATCCAGCCCCTGTGATCCAGACGCCCGCTCCCGCCGCCCCTCCCTTGCCTTTGCTGGTGTTGTTTCTGGAGTTAGGATTGGTATTGCTGAAGTTGTTTTGGAAATTAGAAATTTTAGTGATGATATTGTTTTCTGAATGGAGGACCTTGATGCAGAGTCATTGAGGAGAAGGATGGTTATTCTTGATATGGTGTGGTATAATTTTCTATGTTAAAGAGGTGATCTACTTGAAAATAAAACAACAAAAACAGATAAAAACATTTTTAACTGAAGAATACGGAAACGAAAAAGGCAGCGCTTTGTTTGATCGGCAGACAGAAATTCTCGACGAACTTATCAAAAATACACGCGGCAAGTCAGAAAATCAGATGAAGACCTTGACTGAGACAATTCTCCCACGCGTTGCGCTGTACAAAGCCCTGTCAAAGGGAGATTTCCCGCAAAATGACATATTTGCATGTATGCGAAAATATATGCTCGATATCGTCGCAGCCGAAAAGCATTCTTCCACCGCAAAAATGGAAGCGATTCCAGGATTTTATTTTCTTTACAGCCGTATTTTTCTGAAGATCGTCCGCACAACTGACCTGTGGGAAAGTGTCCAACGCCATGATAAGAATTCTTTTGACGTCACCATGAAAAAATGCCTCTGGCACACTGCCTGCGTGGAAAACGGCTGTCCGGAGCTCTGCCCCTTGTTTTGTGATGTCGATAATGTGACCTACGGCGGACTGAAGAAGCTGGGATTTTCGCGTACGAAAACGTTAGGGTATGGCGGGGACTGCTGTGATTTTCATTTTTTCAGGAAATAGCAAAGCTGATCCTGCGGCATCGCACTTCCCTATATTTTCCCATAGTAAGGTCCCAGTACAAGCCCTAAGAAAGGATGACAATTAAATGCGTAAACTAAAACACCTGCCGTTCATCATCCTGTGCATGTTATTATCAGGATGCGGCGCTGAGAAGAACACTATTTCAACAGAGACAGCGATACAAACTTCCGAAATCGAATTAAAAACAAAGACGGAATCCAGTTCTAAAAATGCTACAGAAACAACGGCAGAAAGCTCCTCTGAAGCTGACACGGAATCAATGACAGAAAGCCCCTCTGAAATCGATCTGGATACAGACATTGAAACCAGCCCTGTTGCCAATGAGGACACCGAAAATAATACTCCCGGAACAAAATACATTACCATCGACCTGTCCACAGCCAGGGAGACACATCCCACCGGTGATGCCGCCGCTCCTTTTGATTTAAAGATCGTATCCGAAGAAGAGAACGGTATCGATTTTGCAAACGAATGGTACGACAGTAAAGGATTATCCCTCCCAATGATC
Organism: uncultured Lachnospiraceae bacterium; assembly: GCA_934370915.1. Classification (GTDB taxonomy): domain Bacteria; phylum Bacillota; class Clostridia; order Lachnospirales; family Lachnospiraceae; genus Pilosibacter. Next base: position 1,187 of record CAKRNI010000205.1, on the reverse strand, counting down.
GGCACCGACTGGAACAGCTTTTATGATGACAACTACCAGTACCTCTGGTCCGATGAAGAACTTTATATTTACGAAAGCGGTACCGGAAACTGCCTGTATGTCTTGACCTATCCCACCGACAAATGGTACATCAACGGAAACAATGCCTGTCTGAAGGACGGAATCTTCTACGGTGCCAGCGTGACAAACGGCTACGCCCAGCCGGATACCTGCTTCATGTTCGCCTATGATCTGGAAAATCATAAACTCCTCTGGAGAAGCGCCGACCAGACCTGTAACTCCATGAACTTTATCGTAAAAGACGATGTGATCATCTGCGGATATGGCTTCACCTCCGAGGACGACTACCTCTATCAGCTCAATCTCCACACCGGCGAAGTCCTCTCCCGTCTGACTCTAAAAAAACAGCCTGATCTCCTCGTATACCAGGATGACACGCTTTATGTCCATACTTACAGCTATAACTACACAATAGAAATAGAATAGACTCATTCTTTCTATTCATCATCCTGCGGTATCTAACACGTTTCTGTTAGTCCCCGGCACATTCCGATTATAATCCGGCACTTGCATTCCATCCCCACCCCTTTCGCTGGGGGCAGCGCAGCGTCCCCCAGCCCCTGGCGGGACCAACATACTTCGCAGGCGAGCGGGCGGGGCGGCAGATGCGGGTGCCTGGATCCCGGGGGATGGATGCACTTGGGGAGCGGGGGAATGCGTTGAGGGAGCCGCGGCACTTGTTTGAGCGAAGCGAGTTGTGCCGCGGTTTCCTCGCCCTTATCATTCCTCTGCGAGCCGTAGTGCATCCCCCCCGGGATCCCATCAGCCCGCAGCTGCCGCCCCGCCCGCTCGCCCCCACCAAGTTGAAACAACCAAAAAAAGGACAGAACCCCCAGTCACCCAGGAATCCTGCCCTCACGCAGTCACAATCTTTACTTTTCTTCCAGGCTGACTCCGGCAATCTTAATATTCACATCAAGTACCATAAGTCCCGTCATGTTCTCGATCGCGTTCTTAACCTTCTCCTGCACCTTCTCGCAGACGTCCGGAATACTATATCCATATTTCAGATTCAGAGCCATATTCACGCTTACATGCTCCTCCGTAACTTCCACCTTAACGCCTTTGGAAAGGTTCTTCATTCCAAGCTTTCCAACCAGCTCGTTCGTAATATTTCCCGCCATGGA
>CAKRNI010000204.1 GCA_934370915.1 uncultured Lachnospiraceae bacterium | reverse complement strand
CCGGTTGCCCTGGCGAGACGGGCCATGGAGGTCACCGGGCATGAAAATGATGACTTTAAGAAGCTTCCGATCAGGGAAAATCTGCTGGCGCGGATGCGGGAGGCGGGAGTGGATCTCTCCGTGAACCTGCCGGTGGTATCGAAACCACAGAATCAGGGGGAGGTGAACCGGTTCGCGAAGGAAGCGGCAAGAAAGAATATTATCTCATTCGGCGGCCTTCACCCGGACTGTGAGAATGTGATCGAGGAGCTGGAAAAGCTGAAGGACATGGAGATGGCCGGGATCAAGTTCCATCCGCCGTTTCAGAAGGTCCATCTGGAAGATCCAAAGTACGAGGAGATGTGGAGAAAGATCAATGAGCTGGGATTTTCGGTGCTGATCCATATGGGGACGGCGAGGATCGTGCGCCCCTATGATCTTTACCCGTCGGGAATCCGAAAAATCTTAAAATTTGCCCCGGATATCCCAATTATCATGGCGCATATGGGAAGCTTCTGCATGATGAAAAATCCCGATGAGGATCTTGAAAATCTGCCGGAAAATGTGTTTATCGATACGGCCATGAGCGCGGAGCTGGAGGAAGCCGGTGAGTTTGAGGAGATCATCCGCAGGTTCGGAACAAACCGGGTGCTTTACGGCAGTGATTTTCCCTATGGCACCCAGAAAGCCGCTATTGCGAGGATTAGGGACAGCAGTTTCACGGACAGTGAGAAAGAGGATATGCTGTGGAAAAATGCGGCGAAGATTTTGAAGGCAGTGGGAAAACTGCCGGAGAATATTGAGTTGTAAAGCTTCAGAAAAATTATAATTAAGTGAAAATAATGCTGGATATTCATCTCAGGGACAAGAAATGGAGCATAGACTATAAATAGAGAGTATGACTGGTTGACGGCAGCCTGCGCGAATAACAGGTCTGCGGTTGATGGGATACATAAAATGTTTCGATCCGGGAGATGATGCCATGCGGATGAGCGAATTGAAGAGGCGGGAAGTGATCAACGTCTGCGACTGCAAACGTTTAGGCTTTGTGGGTGATCTGGATGTCGATCCGTGTACAGGCAGGATTCTGGCGATCATCGTGCCGGGACCGGGCTGTGTCTGCGGTTTCCTGGGACGGGAAAAAGAATTTGTGATCCCTTTTGGGGATATCTGCCAGATCGGGGACGATATTATTCTGGTCCGGGTTGAGGAGAAGAAGGAAAAGCCGCCGAAGCCCCCGAAGCCGTGTCCACCGCCGCCAAAGCCGCCGTTTTGTCCCTGCCCGCCTCCATGTGAGCCGGGAGGAAGATGTGACTGTCCGCCACCGTGTAATATAGATTGTGGCTGCCCTCCACCTTGTGACCAGGAAAAAGGCGGTTATATAAAAAAGTGGCGGTAAGAAACCTGGAAGTGAGAGCGGCTTCCGGGGCGAATAGCAGGAAGATGGACATGAGATAGATCAGTATAATTAGTAGTTAATGAAGATAAGTCAGGAAAGGAACTGAAGAATGAACAAACTTCACACGATACCGGCAGCGGATGGATTCCGCATGCCGGGTGAATTTGAACCTCACAGAGGCTGCATCATGATCTGGCCGAAGCGTCCGGGAAGCTGGAACTACGGCGCGAAAAAAGCGAGAGAGGCATTTAAGCGCGTGGCATGGGCCATCGCCGAGAGCGAGGAGGTCTTTATGCTGGCGGAGCCGGATGTGGAGGAGAATGCCCGCGAGATGTTATCCGGGAATCCGGGACACGGGATACACGTGATCCGGATGGAGTCCGACGATGCCTGGGCGCGGGATGTGGCACCGACCTTTGTGGTGAACGGGGAGGGCACTGTCCGTGGCATCGACTGGGAGTTCAACGCCTGGGGCGGAACCGTGGACGGACTTTACGCCCACTGGGAGAAGGACGATCTTGTGGCGGAAAAAGTCTGTGGGGAGCTTGGTTATGACTGCTATGAGGCCCACCCCTTCGTTCTGGAAGGCGGTTCGATCCATTCTGACGGAGAGGGGACGGTTCTTGTGACAGAGGCGTGTCTTCTGAGCGGAGGAAGAAATCCGGATCTCACAAAGGACGAGATCGAAAAGAAGCTCTGTGCTTACCTCGGGGCTAAAAAAGTGATCTGGCTGGAACGTGGAATCTACAATGACGAGACGAATGAACATGTGGACAACATCTGCGCGTTCGTGCGCCCGGGCGAGGTGGTCTTAGGCTGGACCGATGATGAGAAGGATCCCCAGTATGCCATGTCGAAGAGCTGTCTGGATATTTTAGAAAATGAGACGGATGCTATGGGCAGAAAAATCAAAGTTCACAAGCTTCCAATCCCAAAGACACCGATCTGTGTGACGGAGGAAGACCTTGGAGGTTATGAGTTTGAGGACGGCGAGGACACGAGAGAAGTCGGGGAGCGGCTGGCGGCAAGTTATGTAAACTTCTATATTTCAAACGGCGGGGTAGTCGTGCCGCAGTTTGGGGATGAGCATGATAAGACGGCGGTGGAGATTCTTGAAACCGTCTTCCCGGAAAGAAAGATCTGCCCGATCCCGGCCAGGGATATTCTTCTCGGAGGCGGAAATATCCACTGCATCACACAGCAGATCCCGCAGGGGAGATAGGAAAGATACGACAGGAGGAAAGATAAAATGCGAAAGGTAAAAGTTGCAGCAGTACAGATGCGCTGCACAGAAAACGTAAATGAAAATATCGCGAACGCAGAGAGACTTGTGAGAGAAGCGGCGGCGGACGGCGCACAGATCATCCTGCTCCCGGAGCTCTTTGAGCGCCAGTATTTCTGCCAGGAGCGCCAGTACGAATACTATGAGTTTGCGAAGCCGGTGGAGGAAAACGACGCTGTAAAACACTTCGCAAAGGTCGCGGAGGAGCTCAAGGTCGTTCTTCCAATCAGCTTCTATGAGAAGGACGGAAAGAGACTGTTCAACACCGTCGCGATCCTTGATGCGGACGGAACGAATCTTGGAATCTATAGAAAGACCCATATTCCGGACGACCATTATTATCAGGAGAAATTCTATTTCACACCGGGGGACACCGGATTTAAGGCATTTAAGACCCGATACGGCACGATCGGTGTCGGAATCTGCTGGGATCAGTGGTTCCCGGAGACCGCAAGATTTATGGCAGTAAAGGGAGCGGAACTCTTATTTTATCCGACAGCCATCGGCAGCGAGCCGATCCTCTCTGTAGACAGTATGCCCCACTGGAGACGCTGCATGCAGGGACATTCCGCGTCGAATCTGATGCCGGTGATCGCGGCAAACCGTGTGGGCCTTGAAGAGGTGACACCGTGTGAGGCAAACGGAAACCAGAAATCTGCCCTGAAGTTTTATGGTTCCTCCTTTATTACGGACGGTGCCGGTGAAGTGATCCGGTCCATGGACCGCGACAGCGAGGGTGTCATCACAGCAGAGTTTGATCTGGATGAGCTGGAGCGCGAGAGATTTTCCTGGGGACTTTTCAGAGACAGAAGACCGGAGATGTATCACGAATAAGAAATCATTAAAATTCAGTGAAGAATAAGGCACATGCCATGGAATGAACATTGGTTCCATGGCATGTGCCTTTTATGATGAAAAGCAGCAGTGAAAGTGAATCCTCCTGACATATAACTGAAATTCATATAAATAATAGAAAACATGTATGCCAGTAATTCCTTCAGTTTATTGAAAATTGAAAGAAATTAGAGTATGATTACGAAAGAAGTAAATTTTGTCTTATGGAGGAAAAAGGCATGGAATATAGAATCGCAACGATCTCCGGTGATGGGATTGGTCCGGAAATCGTGAGGGAAGCAAAGAAAGTTTTAGATAAAGTCGGCCAGAAATATGGCCATAATTTCAACTATGAGGAGGTCCTCATGGGCGGGATCTCCATTGATACATATGGTGTACCGCTGACAGACGAGGCTCTGGAGACAGCAAAGAAGAGCGATGCGGTCCTTCTCGGCGCAGTCGGCGGAAATGTCGGCAACTCCCGCTGGTACGATGTTGCCCCGAACTTAAGACCGGAGGCAGGACTTCTCGCAATCCGCAAAGGCTTAAACCTGTTCGCGAACATCCGCCCGGCCTATCTCTACAATGACCTTGCAGGGGCATGCCCGTTAAAGCAGGAGATCATCGGTGACGGCTTCGACATGGTCATCGTCCGGGAGCTGACAGGCGGCCTTTACTTTGGTGAACGCCACACAGAGACTGTAAATGGTGTGGAGCAGGCAACGGACACTCTTGTTTACAGTGAGAAGGAGATCCGCCGCGTAGCGATCAAGGCATTCGAGATCGCCATGAAGAGAAAGAAGAAAGTCACAAGCGTCGACAAGGCAAATGTACTTGACTCCTCCAGACTCTGGAGAAAAGTTGTCGCGGAAGTCGCAAAGGACTACCCGGAAGTCACGCTTGAAAATATGTTAGTCGACAACTGCGCGATGCAGCTCGTTATGAACCCACGTCAGTTCGATGTGATCTTAACGGAGAATATGTTTGGTGACATCTTATCTGACGAGGCAAGCATGATCACCGGATCCATCGGAATGCTGTCCTCCGCAAGCTTAAATGAGAGCAAATTCGGTCTCTACGAGCCGAGCCACGG
>CAKRNI010000203.1 GCA_934370915.1 uncultured Lachnospiraceae bacterium | reverse complement strand
AACGAAAACGAATTCGCAGGAGGAAGCGCAATGAATTTCAATGAAGCAGCGTTAAAGCTCCATGAGGAACATCATGGAAAGATCGAAGTTGTCAGTAAGGTTCCGGTAAAGACAAGAGATGACTTAAGCACCGCCTATACACCGGGTGTTGCGGAGCCGTGCAGAAAGATCCATGATAATAAAAAAGATGTCTACAAATATACTGCAAAGGGCAATCTGGTAGCGGTTGTTTCCGACGGAACCGCAGTTTTAGGCCTCGGAAATATCGGACCGGAGGCTGCTATGCCGGTTATGGAAGGAAAGGCAGTTCTCTTCAAGGAGTTTGGCGGTGTTGACGCATTCCCGATCTGCCTTGATACAACGGATACAGAAGAGATCATCAAAGCAGTGAAATATATTGCTCCGTGCTTTGGCGGAATCAATCTGGAAGATATCGCTTCCCCGAAATGCTTTGAGGTAGAGGCCCGTCTCGAGAAAGAGCTGGATATCCCGGTGTTCCATGATGACCAGCACGGTACGGCTGTAGTCGTTACAGCAGCTCTCTTAAACGCATTAAAGGTTGTAGGAAAGAAGATCGATGAGATCCATGTCGTATTAAACGGACCGGGATCTGCGGGAACCGCCATCATCAAGATGCTGCTCGCGACAGGCGTAAAGAACATCATCGCATGTGATGAGAACGGAATCCTCTACAAAGACCGCGGAGTCGGTATCAAGGATCACAAGAAGATGCTCTGCGATATCACAAACCTTGAGGATAAGCGTGGAACACTGGCTGATGCTCTTGTTGGCGCCGACGTATTCATCGGTGTGTCCGTAGCAGGCGCACTGAAGCCGGAAATGATCAAAACGATGGCGAAAGCCCCGATCGTATTTGCAATGGCAAACCCGAATCCGGAGATCATGTACGATGAGGCAATGGCAGCAGGCGTAAAAGTTATGGGAACCGGCCGTTCGGATTTCCCGAACCAGATCAACAACGTCCTCGCATTCCCGGGAATCTTCCGCGGCGCATTAGACTGCGGTGCAAGAGATATCAACTACGACATGAAAGTCGCAGCAGCCCAGGCCATCGCTGAGCTCGTAACACCGGATAAACTCTCCGCGGAGTATATTATTCCGGGCGCACTCGAAGAAGGTGTTGCAGAACATGTTGCGAAGCGCGTTGCTGAGGCGGCTGTGAAGTCCGGAGCGATTCGTAAGTAATTCAATGTACGTCAAATATAGAGGTGTTCCCGGGGAACACCTCTAAAAATATGCTGAAAACCGGATAACATTGTCGATATAGAATTTGGTAAATCATAAATTTCATAAAAGAATCATGGAGAATACTCCTTCTGCATATAAATAGGTGCAGAAGGAGTGTTTTTGATTATGGCAGATTATCGCAGACTGATTTCTTATATTTACGAGTACGAAGGAAAGCAAAAAGGAAAAAATGTGGGATTCGCGAAGCTGGAAGCCCGGAACGGGCAGTGCAGGATCAATGTGAACGTGAAGCGGATCTATATGGGCGGAAATGCGATCGGCGTGTATCTTTTAGGGACGGGCGGACGTGAGACATTTCTCGGCAATGTGTTTGTGCGTGGCGGAAATGGGGAGTTCCGGGCAAATGTGGACGCAAGCAATGTGGAGGGGACCGGAACCGGTCTTGATACATATTTTGGCCTTGCGGTCCATGATGTAAAGAATTCCTGGCGATGCTACAAGACGATCTGGGAGGACGCTCTGGCGGCGGAAGAGGGAAATACAGGGGAGAATCCGGTTCTCTCGGTTCCTAAATTTACCGCGGAGATGCTGCCGGAATCAGAAAAGGAGATGACTCCTCAGACGGTGTCGAAGGTGGTAAAAGAGATTGAGGACGAGATCACCAAAGAGGAAGAGCGCCGGGAACAGGAGGAGAAGACGGCGCATGCAGCGGAGCTTGGGGAAGAAGTGCATGCGGCAGAAGATGTTTCGCCAATACAGGGAGAGAACGCAGCTTCGAATGATACGGCAGAGCAGGATGAAGGACAACAGCAGAAAGAAAATAGTGAAGACCACGGGCTGGTATATTTGTCTGAAGAATCCGATGAGATTGATGAAGCAGAGGAAAAACGGGAAAATCAGAAAGCTTCGAAGCTTGAACAAGATACCGATTCGGCAGAAACAGCAGGGCGGCCGGAAGAGTCATATCAGGATTCAATACAGCCAGTACAGAATCCCATGCAAAATTCTGGGGGTGGGCAGCCGGTAATGTCCAAGTCTGCTTCATCAGCGGAGACTCAAACTCAGATAACGGTCCCTGCATCGGCTGCACCACGTCCCTCCCAGCCGCAAAACAGCCAGACAGCGCGGACAAATGCCGCCCCCGCCCCCATGGTCTCCCCGGAACTCGAAAATCCGGAAGTTCTGCGCTATTTACAGGAGACTGAGGATCTGGCAGCGGACCCGGAAAAACTCTGGGAAGAGCTAAAAAAATCATACCCGAAAATCCAGCCCTTCGAGTATGAGGACGGATGTGATATTTTGACGATCCGTCCCCAGGACATCGGAAAACTCCCGAGAGAGTGCTGGATCCACGGAAACAACAGCTTTCTTCTCCACGGTTACTACAATTTCCGCTACCTGATCCTCGTAAAACTCGGCGGAAACAAAAAGAAAGCCCGTTACCTTTTGGGGGTTCCGGGCCACTATTACAGCAGTGAAAAATATATGGCAACCATGTTCGGTTTTCCGAATTTCGTCCTCTCCAGACGCCAACCCGTTGGAGACGGACGGTTTGGGTACTGGTATACAGACCTTAGAATACGCTGACGATCAGGGAAACGACGGTTTTTATGACTCCGGCCAGCACCATCACCCAGATCGGGTTCATTTTAAACTTCTGAAGCAGGACAACGCAGACAGCGAAGATCGCCACAAGAAGCCAGTTTGTGTTCGCAAGAGTGGTCGCTGCCTGACTGCCCCAGAACGCGGTGATAAGGATCGAGATCCCGGCGGAGGCGATCAAAGCGACGACCGCGGGGCGCAGGGAGTTTAAGATCCCCTGTAAAAGTGCCAGATTTCTGTATTTTAAGTATAGTCTGGCAATACAGGTCACGATGATGCAGGACGGCAGGATGCATCCGAAGGTGGCCGCGAGAGCGCCTCCGGTTCCCGCAATCTTTGTTCCGACAAAGGTTGCGGAATTGACGGCGATGGGTCCCGGTGTCATCTGGGAGATCGTGATCAGATCTGTGAATTCCTCCATCGAAAGCCAGTAATGGGCAGTCACGACCTGTCCCTGGATCAGCGGCATTGCCGCATACCCTCCGCCGAAGCTGAACATGCCGATCTGCAGAAAACTTAAGAAAAGCTGGAGATAGATCATTTTTTTGCTCTCCTTTCTGCTGCGAGTGTCCGCAGCGCACCGATCAGCCCGCAGGTGATGACAACGAAGACGACGTTGACATGAAAAACGCAGGAAGCGAGAAACGCGGCAGCCATGATGCACATGGAGACGGTGTTCTTCCCGTGGACGATCCCAGCCCCCATCTCATATGTCACAGAGGCGATCACAGCCCCGACACCGGCCTGCATGCCGGAAAGCATCTGGCTGACGATAAAATTGTCCCGGAACGCGTTGTAGCAGACCGAGATCAGGGAGATAATGAGAAACGGAGGGATGATCGTGCCGATGATCGCCGTGACCACGCCGGTCATCCCGGCCAGTTTATAACCGACCACGATCGCCCCATTGACGGCGATGGGCCCCGGAGCTGACTGCGCGATTGCAACGAGGTCCAACATCTCGTTCTCCTCAATCCAGTGGTATTCATCTACAAATTTTTTCTTCATCAAGGTCACGATCACATATCCCCCGCCGAACGTAAAAGCGCTGAGATACAGGGTCGAGACGAAAAGCTTCATAAGAATTTTCTTTCTATTTTCCATAATTATTCCTTTTAGCCGGATATGCCGGCAGCAATCTGCATGAGCGGGCGGAGCGCATGGTCCAGAAGCGCCTGATAACCACAGAACGTATCACCCGGCATGCAGGCGGTTTCCCTCTGCATGCGCTTACATCCGCCGCCGCAGAATTTTCGGTATTGACAACCGGAACATAATTCCGGGAGCGGATCCCTGGTTTTGCATGGAGACACAGCAGAACGTTCGTAGATCATCCTCAGAGAATCCGAAGTCAGGCTGCCGAGCCGGAACTGGTCGAGACAGTAGAAATCACAGGGATAGGCGCTTCCGTCCGCTTCAACGACGATCTGTGGCTGGCAGTGTCCGCCGATCCCGCAGGAAGTCGCAAGTCCCTTCGCGATCAGCTGGAGAAGATCGTCAAACAGCTTGATGCTTCGGTAATTTCCCGCGGCGAAATCCCGGTACCAGAGATCAAAAAGATCAGAATAAAAGTGAAAAAAGCGTTCCGGAGTCAGGGCATATGCGGAAGAGCCGGGAGAATTGAGATCCCCAAGGCAGGGGGTAAACTGGATATAAGACAGATCCAGCTTTTTGATCTGTGCCCAGACCTTCGCGGGATGTCTTGCTGTCTGCCGCGTCAAGGTGCAGAGCACGTTATGCTCGATGTGATATTTCTTCAACAGGGAGATGGAACGAAGAACCTGTTC
>CAKRNI010000202.1 GCA_934370915.1 uncultured Lachnospiraceae bacterium | reverse complement strand
TGCAGGCCTGCTCCATCTCATCGTAATTCTTCGTATATTTCAGTTCCACAACAATGCCTGCATTCGGATCTTCCGTTTCCACGATAATATCCGCAAATCCCTCTCCTGCCTCGACATTAGATTTTACAAGCCAGTCTGCATTTCCCGTCAAAATACCAACAAGAAGGTTATGATACGAGATTTCTTTTTTCCCTTCTCCCGTTTTTATATCAAAAACACTGATGGAATTGCTCATGATCCGATTGAGGTACATCTCAACTCCGTCCGTATTTCCCTCTTCAAAAGCTTTCCAGAAAGCAGTTAACTGCTCCGTATTGCTGAAGATCGACTTTTTAAACCACTCCTGGATCTGCAATTTAAACACTTCACAAATCTCCCGGTTTGGTATCACGAGCCTGTACGCGCCATCCTCTGTCATTCCCGCCTGCGTGAGATATCCAGTGGTAAATAGAACACTCCAGAGATTTTCGATGCTGTTATCGATCTCATCATAAGTGAGATCAAGACGGAGCATCTTTTCAATTGCATTCCCGGCAATCAACTGTTCGATCTCATTCCGGGTCGTTCTGTTTGCCTTGTCCACAAAGCGCTTTACAAGGTCATTTCCGCTGGTATTGATCCAGTATGCTTCCGGTCTTGCATTCGGATCGTCCTTGATTCGGTCGATATGATTAATGACATCCCATGGACAATACACGTCAACATTGCCAAAACGATACCCATCGTACCATTCCTTCGTTTCTGAAAATCTCGCCTCCAGGTGATAATCCGCAAGAAGTCTCTGTACTTCCTCGTCAGTAAAACCAAACTGTTCATCAAACCGCGAATCCGTAATCGACAGGATCTTGAAATTATTTAATCCTGTAAAAATACTTTCCTTAGAAACCCTGAGACATCCGGTCAAAACTGCAAAAGCTAAAGCCTCATTTGTTTTTAACGCCCTTCCAAACATTGCCCGGATCAGAGCGACCATCTCCCGATAATAACCATGCTGAAAGGCCTTATCAAGCGGTACATCATATTCATCGATCAGAATAACCGTCTTCTGGTTAAAATGCTTATACAGAAGCTCTGAAAGCGTCTGCAGAGAGCCATACAGCACATCATCGCTCATCTGATAACGTCCATCCGCAAATGCAGCCAGCGCGTTATACTTATCCCTGTCACGGTCCGACAAATTTGCATCCTCTGCCAAAAAAGAAAACCGCTCTGCCTCTCTCGCAATGAGTTCGACCATCTGATATTTCGCTGTATCAAAATTCAATCCTTCTGCATTTTTTAACGAAAGAAAGATCACCGGATATTTTCCCATATGTTCAGAACATATCTTTTCATTTGATGAAATATGGAGTCCATCAAAAAGCGACCGGTCCGTCCCGATTTCAAAGAAATATTTCAGCATGCTCATATTGAGTGTTTTTCCAAAACGGCGAGGACGGGTGAATAAATTGACTTCCCCCCAATTCGAAAAGAGCTGCTCGATCAGGCTCGTCTTATCGACATAGTAGAATCCATTTCGACGGATCTTTTCAAAATTATCGATGCCAATCGGCAGTTTTAAAAATTCATCCATGATATCAGCTCCTTCCGTTGCTTTATAGCTAATTACATCTTTATTTCCCGCTACAGCGCCGTCCCTTTCTTCGGCACAAACATCCCGGACATATCCGTCCGTTCTAGTTTCAGCAGTCCGATCTTCTTCTCAATTCCGCCCGCATACCCGGTGAGGCTGCCGTTCGTTCCGACCACCCGGTGGCATGGAATCAGGATCGAGATTGGATTATGACCGACCGCGCCCCCAACAGCCTGGGCAGACATGGTCTTTTTCCCGGACATCTCAGCGACTTTCCTGCCGATCTCCCCGTATGTCATGGTCTTTCCGTATGGGATCGTAAGCAGGAGCTTCCAGACCTCTTTCCGGAATTCTGATCCGTCCGGCGCCAGCGGTGGAAGAAACTCCGGATCTTTCCCTGCGAAATAAAGATCCAGCCACTCTCTCGTCCTCTTCAAGACAGGAGTTTCCTTCTCCTCTGTCCCGTTCTCTTTTAACCCGGAAGCAAAATACTTCTGCCCCTCAAACCAGACTCCCTTTAACGCTTCTTCATCCGCCGCCAGATAAAGGATTCCAAGCGGTGAATCATAGTGCGATACAAAAATCATATTCTGTTTCTCCTTAAATTTATCATATCCGCCAGCTATTTTATGTCTTCTTTATCATGCTCTCTTTCCAAGCCACACAGCCACCCCGAAATGCACCAGGCAGACCGCTGCTCCCAATACAAACACCCACTCCGGACCGACAAACTTCCAGACAGCTCCTAAAAGCCCGGAGACCGTCACTGCCAGCACATGATCCACACTGAGCCCAAACGACAGGTTCTCCATCACGTCCGCCGGAGAGTCGCTGAGTTTTTTCATTAACATCACATGAACCGCGTTAAAATGATCTGCGATCATAATAAAAATATATGCCGTGAACGCAAAGATCTGCTCCACTCTCCCCGTAAACACACCTGACGTGATCCCATGGACTGCCCAGGCCGCATACAGAAAGATCGCCCCGATCGTCACACTCTCCAGAACAAGTCCCTTTTTCACACCATACCGGTCAAGAAATTTTCCGATCTGCGGAGCAATCATACTGCTGCCAAAATGCGCCGCGATTCCAAGAAGCGCCACCGTATCTGCCCCCATCGCAAGGAGCTCGATAATGATCCACGGTGCAAACACCAGACGCATCCGTTTCTGGAAACCATAAACTCCTGTAACGATATAATAAGGAATGTATTTCTTCTTAAGCGGCAGTCCTTTTTTCTTCTCATCATGCTTTCGCACATCAAGGGCCGGAACCTCTCTTCTCAGTCTCCACAGGAAGAATAACGCCGCCGCAACGACTACAAGTGACACGCAGAACGACGGAACGATCGATCTGTCCGCCCGGAACCAAAACGCCCCGTACCGGAACCCGATAAATACAAGCAATGATGCCGCCATGGACCCCATCGTCGCATATCCCCGGTATTTTCCGAGAAATGTTCCCGTCTTCCCCTCATCCGCGAGATCCATCGCGATCGCATCCCGGACCGGCATGACAATATGATCCCCGAGAGAATAGGTAAACACAAACAGCTGCATTAAGAGATATCCCGGAGATAAAAGTCCAAGGACAAACATTCCCACCGCGTACAGGCAGAAACTGATCATCGCTAACGTCAGATTTCCACATCCCGACAGCGCCGTGATCACAAACACTCCCACAACTCCCGGCAGCTCCCTCGGGATCTCCAAAAGCCCTCTCTGCACCGAGTCCACCTGATACACGCCCTTAAAATAGTTCGAGATAATACTGCCGCCAAATCCGTTCGCAAACGTAAACAGGACGAAAGCGATCAAAAACAGCCGCCTTGCCCTCTCCTTCTTCATCTGTTCTGTCATAACCTTCCTCCCATTCAATCTCGTCAATATCCAGCACAAGACTGCCGCTGGACGCGGATGCCTGATTTTCAAAAACCGAAACAGTACAGTTTCCTCCATCCAGATATCTCTTTCTTCCTCGTAAAAACGTTATCTAACCCCAATTATAATACATATCTCTCATATGAACAAGCGTTCTTTCCCACAGTAACAACCAGATCATACATTCTCCAGATCTAACCTTACGCCTCCAACCTCCAGCGCAGGTCAGCCTCCGGAACCGGGTGCCTGATTTACAGGCCTGGCTTCCTCTTGGCTCGCAGGAAAATGCGTTGGAGGAAATGGGGCGCTTGTCTGAGCGAAGCGAGTTGCGTCCCATTTTCTCCGCCCTTAGCATTTTTCTGCAAGCATAGAGGAACCGTCTGGAAATCAACAGCACCAGGAGCCGGAAGCTGACCTGCGCGTACTTCCGCCAAGTTGACTCAACCTCTCTTTTCCTGACTCAAACCAACAAAAATACCGGAACAGCAGTCTCCCCGCCATCCCGGTATTTCTCAATTCCTATAAGATTTCCCCAAGGAACCTACTCCCCGAGGTCCACCATCACATCAGAAACCTCAACCTTCTGATCGATCAGTCCACTCTCAAGCATCCAGTCGATGTTCTCCTGCCAGCACTCCTCCGTCTGTGTCAGGAACGGAACCTCCTCCGTCTCCATAAGCGGCAGCAGAGTCTCACAGGACTTCTCCTCAACGCTCTGTGTCAGCGGGAAATTCTCCTCATTCTGGTTGTTCATGAGGATCGCGAGGCAGCCGTCCGGATCCTTCTTAAAGTCCTCAAAGCCCTTTGCAGATGCACGTAAAAAGCCCTTTAAGACCTCCGGCTCACTCTCGATCATCTCATTATTTGCGAGGAACACTTCCTCATAATAATTCGGAATGCCATATCCGTTTGCCATGAAATAATTGACGTCAAAGCCCTCTTCCTCCAGCTGCGGAACCTCATGGTTCACAAGACAGCCGATGGTGGCATCCACATTGCCGGTAGTCATAGAGCTCATCAGGTCAAATCCAACGTCGATCAGATTTACATCTGACGCGTCCGCGCCCACATACTCCATCATGGTCTTCACAATAGACTCACTGAGAGCTGTTCCGCCGTATCCAACTGTCTTTCCGACAAGATCGGACGGGCTTGTAATGTTCTTATCCTTTAAAGAAAGTACAATGCTTAACGGAGACTG